>JAIDXU010000333.1 GCA_029058455.1 Paramuribaculum sp. | reverse complement strand
ATATAACACATTGATAATCAAAGACACATCGCAAAGCGATGTCCCTACAATTAGTTGGATTCCCTGTTTTGACACAGCCTCTTAACTTCAACCTCCGGGGTTACGATTCGGCAGCGTTGGCGCCTGCGCTTCCGAAAAATTCGGGCGCGGGGATGGTCTGAGGCCACGCCCGCGCCGATAGGGGTTGGAATTAAGTCGGGGGAAGGAGAATCAGGAGTTTTCCATCAGAAAACGCTCCACGTCGAGAGCCGCACGACATCCGCTGGCAGCGGCGGTGATGGCCTGACGGTAGTTGGGATCGGCCACGTCGCCGGCGGCAAAGACGCCGCGCACGTTGGTGGCGGTAGTGGGCAACTGAGTGACGATATATCCGGCTTCGTCGGTCTCGATCCAACGCTCCACAAGCTTGGTGTTGGGATGATGGCCGATGGCGAGGAAGAATCCGTCGACAGGGAGGTCGTAGTGGCGCTCATCGGGGGTGTCGGCTTTTTCAACCAGTTTCACGCCCTCAAGAAATTCATCACCATAGAGGCCCTCGGGCTTGGTTTCGAGAAGCACCTTGATGTTTTCTTTCTCAAACACTCTGCGCTGCATAACCTTGGAGGCGCGGAGCACGTCGCGGCGCACAATCAGATAGACCTCGGCAGCGATGTTGCTGAGATAGAGGGCTTCTTCGCAGGCGGTATCGCCGCCGCCCACAACAGCCACTTTCTTCTTGCGGTAGAAAAATCCGTCGCAGGTGGCGCAGGCACTCACGCCCATGCCCATGAATTTCTTTTCGTCGGGCAGACCGAGATAGCGGGCCGAAGCTCCGGTCGAGAGGATAATGGTGTCGGCTTTGATGAGCTGACCGTCATGGCTCACGGCCTCAAAGGGGTAGACGTCGAGGTTTACCTCCTCGATACGTCCCGGGCGAATCTGCGCACCGAATCTCTCGGCCTGAGCGCGCATATCCTCCATCAGGTCGGGGCCTGTGACCCCTTTGGGATAGCCGGGGAAGTTTTCTACCTCGGTGGTGGTGGTCAACTGGCCGCCGGGCTGCTGGCCTTCATAGAGAAGGGGGTTGAGATTGGCTCGTGAGGCATAGATGGCGGCGGTATATCCGGCAGGGCCCGAGCCTATTATAAGACAGCGTGTTGTAATAGCTTCCATAGTGAGTAATTGTATATTCGGTTATGAGATTAATCGTTTATTCCAAAGTCAGCGTAGGTCGATAACTTCGGCTCCGGGAGCAAGAGCAGGGCGAAACTCAAAGGTTGAGGCGGCAAGCTTCTTCCCCTCCTTGAGCTGATGAATGCTCACCGAGAGCTGCTGCCCGTTGTCCATCATCAGCACAATGGCCGAGGGATAGCCCGATGAGCCTACGGTAACGATCGCCTTGCGGATATTGTCGCCTTTGGCCAGCGGAGTCAGCTCCACACGTTTCTGGCCGTTGGTGCCCGGTTTGGCCATGACAGCCTTAAAACGGGTGGAAAGATTATCGATCACGGCGAGAGGGTTGATTTCGCCCAATTCCTCGACGGTGGGAGAGGTAATGTTTACCTCGCCGGTCTGAGGGGAATAGGTGTATTGATCCTTGCCGTTAAACCACACGCTCACCTCGGGAGCGCGGAGGGTGAATTTCTTTCCCGACATCAGTATGGCGGCCTGAGAGGTGGAGCCGTTGGCCGTGACGCTAAACGACGCCTCGATCGACGGCGCCTTTCTGAGACGGGCCATCATGCCCGAAATGAGAGTCTCGGCCTCGCCCGGATTGGCAGCCGGGAGGGTCAGCGAGGTGACAATCAGGGTTATCACCACAAAGGCTGTTTTCAATATGTGGTTAACTAATCGGGTTTTCATCTTCTATTCCTGTCATTAAAACAAGTTAAGGGAGGGGTGAGTTCAAAGGTTTCCTCCGCAAACCTCGAGAAACCTGTCGAGATCGACCGAATCCATGAGAATGGCTCTCGGCTTGGCGCCCACGGTGGGCCCTACGATGCCCGCTTTCTCGAGCTGGTCCATGATTTTGCCGGCGCGCGGAAATCCGATGCTGAAATGGCGCTGCACCGAGGTGGTCGAGGCTATTCCGCTCTGGATAATATGGCGGGCGGCGGCTTCGAAAAGCGGGTCGCGGTCGGTCATGTTCGAACCTCCCGACATCGAGGCTCCGCCACCCCCCTCGTCAGCAGGGGTATATTCGGGCAGCATGTAGGCGTCTTCATAACCGGGCTGATCGGAAATCCATTTACATATACGCTCCACCTCATCGGTGTCGATAAAGGCACACTGCACACGCTCTATCTCGCCGTCGCGCGAGAAAAGCATGTCGCCGCGGCCAATGAGCTGCTGCGCTCCGCTGCGGTCGAGAATAATGCGCGACTCCATCTGCTGGGTCACCCTGAAGGCGATACGGCCCGGGAAGTTGGCGCGAATCACGCCGGTGATGATATTGGCAGAGGGGCGCTGGGTAGCGAGAATGAGGTGAATACCCACGGCACGGGCTTTCTGGGCTATGCGGGCAATGGGATTTTCCACTTCCTTGCCGGCGGTCATGAGCAGGTCGGCAAACTCGTCGATCACCACCACGATATAGGGCAGATAGCGGTGACCCTTCTCAGGATTGAGGCGCTTGGCTATGAATTTGCCGTTATATTCCTTAATGCTTCTCACATTGGCTTTTTTGAGCAACTCATAGCGATCGTCCATCTCCTTGCAGAGCGAGTTGAGCGTAGGCACCACCTTTGAAGTGTCGGTGATGATCGCCTCATCCTCAAGCGGAAGTTTGGCAAGATAGTGACGCTCGATGCAGCTGTAGAGCGAAAATTCAACCATCTTGGGGTCGACAAGCACGAATTTTACCTCGGCGGGATGTTTCTTATAGAGAATCGAGGCGAGGATTGTGTTCAAGCCCACAGATTTACCCATACCGGTCGAACCGGCCACAAGCAGGTGGGGCATACGGGTGAGGTCGGCGATATAGACCTCGTTTGAGATCGTGGCGCCCATAGCCATAGGAAGCTCGGCCTTCGACTCCTGAAAGGCTCTTGAAGAGAGAATAGAGCGGATAGATACAATCTGGGCGTCTTTGTTAGGCACCTCAATGCCGATGGTACCTTTGCCCGGCATTGGGGCTATGATGCGGATGCCCTTGGCCGAGAGGCTGAGGGCAATATCATCTTCAAGATTGCGTATCTTGTTGATTCTCACACCTTCGGCGGGCACAATCTCATAGAGCGTGATGGTAGGGCCCACGGTGGCCTCGATGCGCAGAATGTCGATACCGAAATTGTTGAGCACACGGGTTATTCGGGCCTTGTTCTCCTCCTGCTCGGCCTCGTCGACGCTACATTCCTTGACGGGGCGGTCATTGAGCAGTTCAATGCCCGGCTTGAGATAGCGGCGCAACTCGGCGGTGGGGTCATAAAGTTCGGTCTGGGTATCTTCAGCCTCCTCGATCTCGGCGGCCACTGTGGTGATCAGCTCCGGTCCTTCAGCTGTGGGAACCTCCTCATCGGCAACGCCGACAGTTTCGCTCACGAAAGGCTCATCCTCCTCTCCGGCATAGGAAGCGTTATAGCTATCCTCATCGGGAGGGGTGCAGTCTTCGCTGTCAATATCTATCATGGGAGGATTGGCGACATTGCCACGGGCATCGTCTCTCTCCTCACTCTCTTCAATCACCTCCTCGTCGGCAATCTCCGTCACAGGCTCTACCAGAGGCTGCTGAGGCTTAGGCTTAGCTACACTCTCGGCTGCCGGCTGAGTTTCGGCTGCAACTGCCGAAGCGGCCTGTTGGGAGCTGTCGGCGCTATGACCATCCTCCTCGCGCTGATTACGCTGCCGGCGGGCATATTCCCGGCGCTGCAGCTTGCGCTCACGCACATTCTCACGCCATTGAGCCACACGATGCTTACACCAGCCAAATGAGTCGGAGATCTGTTTGAGAAACAAAAACACCAGCGCCGACATCATCACCACACTCACGCCGAGCATACCCCAGACTCCCGTTACATTATAGAGCCATTGGTTTATGCGCATTCCGTGAATACCGCCCCAATAAAAGGGTGTGGCGAAATTAAATGTCACCATGCCGAGCACTATCGACACCGCGATAACGGTGATGAGAGTCTTGAATGTGAGCGAAAGGAAATTGACTTTGCGCAACCCTACGAGCGAGAGGCCGAGCAGGGCCACATAGATAACGATGGCTATGCTTCCTATGCCAAACGAACCTGAGATGAGCAGGTCGGCAAGACGGGCTCCGAGGGGGCCGCCGGCGTTTTTGACACTCTCCGACCTATTCATCATCTGCTCGAAGTCGAGCGAATGGGTAAGGCTCTGGTCGTCGGTGCCAACCGCAAAAAAGCTGATGAGACTGACTATGGCATAGACGGCCACCACAAGCAGAAGTCCGCCGATAAACATGGTCAACCTGCCGTCGGTGAAAAAACTCACCACACTCGAGGGGGTGTCGGATTGGTCTTTCTGTTTGGTTTGCCGACGATTGGCCGACGGCCGCTCCTGCCGGCCGGGGGTAGCGTCGGTGCGTGACTGCTCGGCCTGAGCGAGGCGGGAAGTCACGTTTTCGGGCTGCGGAATATTGCTGCGGCGACGGGGTGCCGGCTCCTGAGAGGGAGCCGCCTCCTGAGTGTCGACCCTGCGCCGCGCATGGCGGGGACGGGGAAGCGCCTCTGATTCAAAAGCCTGATATGATGGGTCGTTCTGATAATCCATTGCAGATTGAGATAGATGTTTTGGAAAGTGAGAAGAAAAAATCGGCGACACCCGGGTGTCGCAAAACATAGTCTCATTCCTTCGGGAATGTTTGAAATGCAAAGATAATAAATTAATTCCACCTCTCCATTCATAATGGAGGGTGGAATTACAAAAAAAATATCAGTCAACAGTGAGAAAATTTCTCATCTGTTATCACAACGACGAAGTTTGGCTATCGTTTCGGCAGGATCGGGTGAAGAGAAGACATAGTTGCCGGCCACAAGCACATCGGCTCCGGCGTCGGCAAGCAGGGCTCCGGTGTCGAGATTCACACCGCCGTCAACCTCAATCAGGGCACCCGAGCCGTGACGGTTTATCATGTCACGGAGCTGCTCAACCTTTCTGAGCGTATGGGAAATGAATTTCTGGCCTCCGAAGCCGGGATTAACCGACATGAGCAACACCATATCCACCTCATCGACTATATCTTCGAGCAACACCACGGGAGTGGCGGGATTGAGAGTTACGGCAGCTTTCATGCCGGCGGCACGAATCTGCTGAATGACGCGATGAAGATGAGTGCAAGCCTCATAATGAACATTCATGATAGCGGCGCCGCAATCGGCCACCTGACTCACATAACGCCCGGGGTCAACGATCATGAGGTGAACGTCGAGCGGCTTCTTGGCAAGGGGAGCGATCGATTTAATTACCGGAAATCCGAATGAGATGTTGGGAACAAACACTCCGTCCATCACATCGAGGTGTATCATGTCGGCCTCCGACCGGTTGAGCATTTCAACATCACGACCGAGATTGGCAAAATCAGCCGAAAGCAAAGAGGGGGAAATCTGAATCATCGGAATGATTATTTTGATTTGGGTTTAAATGCGTTATAGATTATCACACCCACACATACCAGTCCGATAAACAGGCCTATATATGTGAGATAGCTGTTGTAGGTCTCCACGGTCTGAAAAAGGTTGTCGATCGACACCGTTTTGCCGAGCCAGTAGCCGAGAGCGGCGAGAATGATGTTCCACACCCCTGCTCCAAGACCGGTAAAGAGAATGAATTTGCCCATATTCATCTTGGCGATACCGGCGGGAATACTGATGAGCTGACGCACAGCCGGAATAAGGCGGCCGACAAAGGTGGCGGTGTCACCGTGACGGTCGAAATAGTCCTCGGCCTTGACAACCTTCTCGCGGTTGATGAGACAGGCATGTCCGAACCGCGAGTCGGCAAATTTATAGACGAGAGGGCGGCCTATCCAGCTCGAAAGATAATAGTTGATCAACGCGCCCACGATAGCGCCGGCCGTGGCCACAAGCACTATCACAAACACATTGAGGTCGGCCACTGTGAGCACGCTCCCCTTGTAGACAAGCGAGCGCACACTCTGAGCCGAAAGATAGGCGGCGGGGGGCACTACGACCTCGCTCGGAAAGGGTATGAAACTGCTTTCAACCACCATCAGCACAAACACCAGCAGATAGGAGGCATTTCTGACCACCCACTCGAATATCGAGGCTGCGTCGGTGGCGAAAAGAGTTATAAGGTCAATTGTCATTGGCTTGAGAAATTACAGTAATTTGGCATATTCAAAGAGCTGACGGTAGAAGTCGGCCTTGCGGTCAAGACTCATGGGATAGGCACGCGAGGTTGAGGGCATACGGAATATCGTGAGCCGTCGCGGTGATTTTCCACCTACGCTATATTCGGTCACCACACTTTGGCCCATGGCGGGAGCCTCCGAGCCGGTAAGCTCGGCCAGCACGCCGGCGGCTTTCTCGCCCGTGGTGGCTATCACATGACAGTGTGGCATCTCCTCGAGCAGCCCGTCAAGATTAACAGGCTCTACGATCTGAAGAAATTTGTCGGAAGCGTTGTCGCGCAGACGCTGAACCTGAGCGCCGGTATCGCTCAACGCTATTCCCCTTTCGGTGAGGAAATTCCTGATATCGTCGAGCAGAAATACCTTTTTGGCGGCATTGATAAATCTTCCGGGATTATCGTAGAACACCTTGCCCATCACTCGCCAGAAGTCGTTGATGCGGTTGGGATAGTAGAATTCCATCGACCAACGCTCTTTCTTGGGCGGAAAGGTGCCCATGATGAGCAATTTGGCTTGGGGAGGTATGAATGGCGGAAAAGGATGAAACTCGATAGGGGGCACTGTGATGTGATCTGTAGTCATAGGAACATGAATTTTGGTAAATATGAGGGTAAATAGTCATTCCCCTTCTTTACCAACAATCACCTCAGAGATAAGGTTTAAAAAAGGCCGGCATGACCGCCGCAACATTCCGGAGAGGAATATGCCGCTCGTCATGCCGGCTTTATTTCATGACCCTTGTAGGGGGGTAAGGATGTCGATTATTTCACGCGCTCAACGTAGCTGCCGTCGCGGGTGTCGATTTTCACCTTGTCGCCGGTGTTAACAAAGAGAGGCACTCTCACCTCGGCGCCGGTTTCAACAGTTGCGGGCTTGAGGGTGTTGGTAGCTGTATCGCCCTTGATACCGGGTTCGGTATAGGTTACCTCGAGCACAACAGAAGTGGGCATTTCGCAGGTGAGCACTTCTTCGGTCTTGGCTTCAACCATTGCTTCGCAGATGTCACCTTCTTTGAGGAACTGCACGCCATCGATGCTTTCGCCGGGCACTACGATCTCTTCCCATGTCTCGGTGTGGAGGAAGTGATAGCCGAGCTCATCCTTATATGAATACTGATAGGGACGACGCTCAATGCGTACTTCGTCGACTTTCACACCTGAGTTCCATGTTTTGTCGATCACGCGGCCAGTCTTAACATTTTTGAGCTTTGTGCGCACGAAAGCCGGACCTTTGCCGGGTTTCACATGAAGAAATTCAACGATAAAGAAATAGGTGCCGTCAATGTCGAGGCACATTCCATTTTTGAAATCTGCTGTTGTTGCCATGCTGTGTTATGGTTGTTATTCTATTGATATTCAATTATTTCAAATTGCCATAGCGGATATTCTCCGCAATCGGCAGCGCAAAGTTAGTCAATTTCCATGAAATTAGCCTCTTTCAGCGCTAAAAACTTATGTTAATGGAGTATTACCTCAAGCTTGGCGGCCGCACGGGCTGCTTTGGCCTTGGCATCCTCAACGTCGGTGCCGGTAGCGAGTATCACGGCCATGCGGCGATGGCCCTTAACCTCCGGCTTGCCGAATATGCGCATCTGCACACCCTCTTCTTCCAGCACCTTATCGAGGTTGGCAAACTCAACGGTGTCGGTATTGCCCTCAACCACTATGGCATGTGAGGCCGAAGGAGCGATAAATCTGATGGAAGGCACAGGGAGGCCGAGCAACGCACGGGCATGGAGGGCAAATTCGCTGAGATCCTGCGACGCCATAGTCACCATACCGGTGTCATGCGGACGCGGTGATACCTCGCTGAATATCACCTGATCATCCTTAACAAAAAGTTCCACTCCGAAAATACCGTAGCCTCCGAGAGCATCGGTAATGCGGCGGGCATAGTCGCGAGCCATTTCGCGGGCGGCCTCGCTCATGGCCTGAGGCTGCCACGACTGACGGTAATCGCCGTTGACCTGAATGTGTCCTACCGGTTCGCAGAAGGTGGTGCCTGACACCGAGCGCACCGTGAGCAGGGTGATTTCATAGTCGAAATCAACAAAGCCCTCTACTATCACTCTGCCGGCGCCGGCACGTCCGCCCTCCTGAGCTTCGCGCCATGCGGCGTCGATCTGCGAGGCTTCGCGTATCACGCTCTGGCCGTGGCCCGACGAACTCATCACCGGCTTTACCACACAGGGGAGGCCGATTTCAGCAACAGCTTTGTCAAACTCCTCGCGGGTTGACGCGAAACGATAGGGCGAGGTGACCAGACCGAGTTCCTCGGCAGCCAGACGACGTATTCCCTCGCGGTTCATGGTGAGCAAGGTGGCGGTAGCGGTGGGGGTTACATTATAGCCCTCCTTCTCTAGCTCCACAAGCGTCGGAGTGGCGATGGCCTCCACCTCGGGAATTATATGATCGGGGCGTTCAAGTTCAACTATGCGTCTGAGCTCGTCGCCGTCAAGCATGTTGAAAACATGAAAACTATGAGCCACCTGCATTGCCGGAGCACCCGGATAGCGGTCACAGGCCACTACTTCCACTCCCATGCGTTGCAGCTCGATAGCCACTTCCTTGCCCAGCTCGCCAGAGCCGAGCAAAAGCGCCTTGCGGCCAAAGGCACTTTTTACCGATCCTATGCTTGTCATATATTCAAAAAAGTTTAATCATGAGTTAACGATGTGCAAAAATACCATTTTTTCATGACACCCGCAACCGCCGGGAGGCATATTGTCTCTTTCTTACCGAGAGTCGCGAACTAATTTTGCATCGCATTATTAACCAACCCAACTTAATCGCTATGAAAAAGTTTTTCATCAAACTGATCAATCTGATCACCACTCTGGCCTCGATTTTGTGTCATTTCCTCAACTCCGAGAAAAACTGCAGCTGCAATTCCGACAGCTCGCAGTGCGGCTGTCACGCCTCAGGCTCCGACAACGAAGCCGACAATGACGCCACCGACTAACCACCTTTCTCACCCACCCTCCAACAACCGGGCGACCGTGACCCACCCCCACGGCCTCCCGGTTTGTTTTTTAATTGTGCTGATTTTCCCGCCTGGGAATTTGCGGGATTAAAGGATATTATCTATCTTTGTGAAAAGGTTTTACAACTTATCACATTGCAAAATGAAACCAATAATCGACCTCTCGCAAGACAAGAATTATCGCAGTTGGATCAAGGATCTCAAGCAGCGATACCTTTCCGCTCGTCTGAAAGCTTCGGTAGAAGCCAATCGCATACTACTTGAGTATTATTGGGCCTTAGGGCGTGATATAGCTGAAAAGCAATACGCCAACACCTACGGCTCGTCTTTCTACAAAACATTGAGTCATGATTTGAGATCGGAAATGCCCGATGAAAAAGGCTTTTCCGAAAGCAATATACGATATATGTATCGGTTTTATCAACTTTACTCTCAATCAGTTAAAAATTTTCCACAGGGTGTGGAAGATTTCAAACAGCAGAATCTTCCGCAAGTTGCGGAAGAGTTATTAACTGAAATATGTTCTATCCCGTGGGATCATCAGCGCAGAATTATTGACAAGAGTAAAGGAGATGCTAAAAAAGCTCTTTTCTTTGTTCGCAAGGTAATTGAAAACGGTTGGGGACGCGATATGCTGTTGAATTTTCTCAGTACAGACTTATACGAGCGTCAGGCAAAAGCCATTACCAATTTCAGCAAAACACTCCCGGCCTTGCAAAGCGACTTTGCACAGCAGGTTACTAAAGATCCCTATGTGTTTAATTTCCTTACGATGACTGAGGATTACAATGAGCGGGAACTGGAAGATGCTCTTGTAGCCAACGTGACAAAATTTCTTGTAGAGTTAGGCACCGGATTCGCTTACATGGGCAGACAGTATCGTATGCAAGTAGGTGAAAAGGAGATATTCATTGATCTTCTCTTTTACAATACCCGTATCCATGCCTATTGCTGCATAGAGTTGAAAACCGGATCATTTCAAGCATCTTATCTTGGTCAATTAGGGCTATATGTTACGGCTGTCAACCATCAGTTAAAGACGGAACACGATAACCCCACTATAGGACTATTGATCTGCAAAGACAAAGATAACATCGAAGCTCAATATTCATTAGAGGCATACAATCTCCCGCTTGGAATATCTCAATATGAGCTATCCAAACTTATTCCAAATGAAATAAAGAGCTCTTTACCGTCAATCGAAGAGATAGAATCAACACTTGAACAACTCTCCGAAACCGACAACATAATCAAATAACCCAAGTAAAGAAGAGTTTTATCCACTACCAATTATGATCAATCCGCCTTATTATGCCTCCGACAGCCGATATGACGGAGGCATGAAATATCAGCGTTGCGGCAAAAGCGGAATTCTGTTGCCCCGCCTCTCCTTAGGCTTATGGCACAATTTCGGAGATGTCAATTCACTTGCCAACAGCCGCGATATGCTTCATTTCTCGTTCGACAACGGCATAACATGCTTTGACCTTGCCAATAACTACGGCCCCTCATACGGGTCGGCAGAGGAAACTTTCGGGCGAATAATGCAAAGTTCCTTCAAGCCCTACCGCGACGAGATGATAATCACCACAAAGGCGGGACACGACATGTGGCCCGGGCCTTACGGAAACTGGGGGTCAAGAAAATATCTCATGGCGTCGCTCAATCAGAGCCTCCGCAGAATGAATCTTGAGTATGTGGATATTTTCTACAGCCACCGCTACGACCCAGAAACGCGGGTCGAGGAGACTCTGCAAGCTCTTGTCGACATTGTGCGTCAGGGAAAAGCTCTCTATGTGGGTATCTCAAAATGGCCATACGAAGCCGCGCAATCTGCCTATAACTATCTTGCCGCCCGCGACACCCCCTGCCTTATATATCAGGGGCGATATAACATGATCGACCGCGAGGTGGAGAAGAACGGCGTTATCGCTCAGGCCGCTGAAAACGGAGTCGGCTTTACAGCTTTTTCCCCGCTTGCTCAGGGAATACTCACCGGACGCTACCTTAATGGTATTCCGGAGGGCTCAAGAGCCTCTATCGGAAAATTCCTCAAACCGGAAAGGCTCACGCCTCAGCTCATAAATAAACTGGAGCGGCTCAACGCTCTGGCCGGCGACCGCGGGCAGACATTGGCTCAGATGTCGCTGGCATGGCTGTTGAAGGACTCTAAGGTAACCTCGGTGATTATCGGCAGCAGCTCGGTTAATCAGCTGCGCGACAGTCTCGGATGCCTCGATAACACCACATTCACCGAAACCGAATTAACCGAAATCGACAACATCCTTTCCGACTGATTATCCAAACCTCCACACAGAAAAAAGATGCCGCGTCACATCAACGACACGGCATCTTTTTTTCAGGTTGGAAGGACTCTCAGAGTCAATTGAGTGTGATTTTCAAGGCAGCGGTTTTGGCGGGAGTCGTTACGCTGAGAACATAGATTCCGGGAGTGAGGGAGCTGACATTGACCGAAGCGCCCGATGCAGCTGCCACAACGCGGCCATCTGAGGCGGTGAGCTTAAGGGTGGTTATATCCTCAACACCGTTAACGCTCAGCATACCACCCTCAATGCTCCATCTCAGGCTCATATTGTCGGCCTCGGCGGTTTCTACCGAGCTGAGGGTAGGATCAATGAGCTTAAAGAGATAAGAGCCGTTGATATTGTCGCCGCCGGTAGCGGGGGAATTGCCCGAAATAGTCCAGAAGTTTGTGCCGGCCGAGCCACCGTTGCGAATGGCATAGGTGTTGCCGCAGCCATAAAGCTCATAGGTGTTCCAATCGCTGTAATAGGGATTCACACCAAACACACCCTTTTCGTTGACATAACGGTTGTCGGCAGCCGAACGGATGCTGTAACGGCCGCTTGCGTCATCAAGAGCGATTACCCAAAGCGATTTTTTGTCGGGATCGGTGATTTTTTCGAATACAGGGCTACCGCCGCTGCCGTTGGGCCTGGTGTTGGTGAGATAACGGCCATTATCATCAAGAATATAGTATGATTTGCCGCTCTCCACCTGATGATGGTTGGTAGTGCCTGAATACGACACAAGGTTGAAAACCAGCTTGTCATAGCCGAGCTTATTGTTGCTGCCCGGTTCGATACGATTCCTGGTCACGGTCCAGAATTTATCCCCGGCCGAGCCGCCGTTCTGAATCGCGAATCCGTCGTTAAAGCGATATAGCGAATAGGTGTGCCACTCATCTTCATAGGGGTTGGTATCATCGTTTGCGGTGAAGTTACCCTTTTCGTTGATATAGCGGCCATCCTTCTCGTTTATGATCTTATATCGGCCTGTTGAAGCCTGATAGGTTATGCGCCATGCCTGACGGTCGGGATTAACATTGTCGGGATTGCTCTGGAAAGTAGGATTACCTCCAACCTTTCCGGCGTTAGGATTACCGAGATACTTGCCGTTATACATTATCAGATATGTACCGTCTTCAACCACCTGCGAGGGGAAGAGGCCGTCGGGATAACTCATGCCTGAGTTCTTGTAGTCAGACACAAGCTGCTGAGCGGTCTGGCGCACGAAAGGCGACACATAGAGAGTGGCAGTGAGAGGCACAACCGACTGTATGGAGCCTGAGAAACCTCTGCTCAACAGCTCGGCAGCTTTCTTGGTGAGATCGCTATAGGTTGTGTAGGCTGCAATAAATCCTTCCTCATCACGGGCATTGAGGGCGTCATACATAGCTATGACAGCTTCGCCACGCTGACCCAGATAGGTGAATTCCTGCAGAAATTCAAGTATCTCGGCGGTGAGTTCAGGCTGATCGGTGTTGGCTATAAGCTCCTCACCGGCCGACACTATCTTTGAGAACTCGGCGGCATAGAGACCGCGCGACTCACCGGTGAGCGACGGATGAGCATCGAGCACCGCCTTAAACGACGGGCTTTCGTTATAGAGTCTCAGGCCGTGGGTGCTCTTGGCAAGGTCGACATTGTTTTCACAAAACACCTTGAAGGCTTCCTCATGGCCGGGAGCTATGGCCGAAATGGAGCGGAGCCATGATTTGTCGGCGTTAAACTCATCGGGATTCCAAAGAAAATCGGCAAGCTGATAGAGCGCCACCTTAGAGGCTTCGGCATACTGCATGGGGTTGGCGGTAAATCCGCTCACCTTAGACACGGCTTTGGGATCGTTGGCGGGAAGAGGACCCATGAGCAGATGATGCTCGCCATAGTCGTTTACGGGATAGTTGAGCCATATAAACGGATCGCGGGCTATGAGCGGCGAAACCCAATTGATGTCGGCCACATCGATCATATCCACAACGCTGTTGCCGGTCCACATGATTCTTACCTCGGGATAGGTTTTTGTGCCGAGCTCCTTAAGATAGGAACCGTTGCCGGCCCATGAGCGGTTATATTCCGAGGGACACATGATAAGCGGCTCCACGTCATCATGCTTATGGATGAAGTTGTCGGTGACATAGTTAAGAAACTCGGCCTGGGTAGTAGCACTATAGTTGGAGATGTCGTCAAAAAACACTCCGAAGGTGCGGAAACCGAGTTTATACATGCGCTCAAACTTGGTGATGGCAGCCGAGCGGTCGGCGCTTGAGGAAATGGAGTTGCCGGGATGCATGGTCCATACCACTTTCACTTTGTTTTCAGTTGCTTTATTGACCAGTTCGGTCAGCTCACGACCTTTGGCGGTGGGATAGGGATCCTTCCACTGCGATTTGTGATAAGGATCATCCTTAGGACCATAGATGTAGAAATTGAGCTTGTTGGCGCCATAAAATTCAAATTGACGCAGGCGGTCCTGATGGCTCCACGGATTGCCGTAGAAGCCCTCCACCACGCCACGCTCGGCAGCTTCGGGCCAGTCTTTGATCTCAACAGAGGTTAGCTCTGAGCCGGCAAGAAGCTGAAGAAATGTCTGCACGCCATAGAAAGTGCCGTCGCCGTCACGACCGGCTATCACAACTCCCTCGGGAGAGACTTTCAGATAGTAGCCCTGAGCCTGCTGAGGTATCAGTGAAGCCACAGGCTCGATGGCGGCATCGCCCGCCTCGCCTATAGTGACGTTGATTGTGCCCGACGATTCGGCCACGCTGAAATAAGACCGGAGAGCCGCCAAAGCGACTTCGTCAGCTTCATCGGGATTGGTTATATCTATCCCGCCCGGTCGGGCAATAGCCTTGTCATCCCAAACCACTGACCGGGGAACAGGCTGGATGTCAATGATACCGGCCTGAGAAAAGAGGGCTGTGCCGAGTGCGGCGGCCAATATCATATTACGGATTGGTTTCATTAAAAATACTTGATATTATGTGTAGCTTAATTTATTGTCAGTTGGCACCGATACCCACCAGCTCAAAAATGAAGTTGGCCGGTGATTTCTGGTTGGTGACAGGAGCGAGATGATCCTCGGCCACACCCCAGTAGGCTTTGCCGCCGTTACCGCCGTTGCGGATAGCATATTTATCACCCTCGCGCTCTATAACAAATGTATGCCAGTCACGGTCATAAGGATTTGATTCGGGATTGCGGCTGAAAGCCACCAGCTCGTTGAGATAACGGCCGTCTTTGGCGTTGACTATCTGATAGCGGTCGGTGAGAGGATCGAGCACAATGCGCCACAGCTGACGGTCGGGATTCACATCATCCTCCTTATCCTCAAGCACGGGGCGGCCGCCTATGCCTCCCGCATTGGGATTACCGAGATATTTGCCGTTGACCATTATGCGGTAAACGCCGTTGTCAACAACCGGAGCGGGGAGCATGTCAACCATATAGGTATAGTTGGCACGATAGTTGGAAATAGCGTTGGTGAGGAGCTGTTTGAGCAGCGGCTCGGTGTAGAGCGAACCAACAACGGGATAGGCCACCTTGATGCTTCCCTCGAAATTGCGGCTCTCAACTCGCGAAGCCTCATCGGTGAGGTCATAATATTTCTTGTAGGTGTCGATAAAGCCTATTGTGTCGCCTTTGGCCACGGCCTCGGTAATGTCGAGAGCAAGATTTCCGCGACGGCCCAGCATTTCCATAACCTGAAGCCACGGAGCAACCTCGGCGGTGAAAGCACATGTGTCGGCAGTGGCGAGCAGCTTACGGGCGGCATCGCTTATCTTGTTGAACTCGGCTCTCATCTTGGGAGTGGTCTGAGCGGGATTAGCGTTATAGGCCTCGATCAGAGCCTGCATTTCGGGCGACTCCTCCATGCGGCGCAGACGGTGGGTGTTGGGGCCGAGGTCGATGTTATATTTGCAGAAAGTGAGAGTTTCATCCTCGAGGCCGGCGGGAGCGATTTCATTGACGGCGCGGAGCCATGAAGCCTCGCTGTCATAGCTTTCGGGATTCCAGAGATAGTCGGCACCCTGATAAATGCTCACGAGCGAAGCCTCGGCATATTCCATAGGATTGAGGGTAAATCCGCTCAGATCGTCGGCAATATCGGTGTCGTTGCCATACATCGGACCCATAAGAAGGTGGTTGACGCAATAGTCGTTGACAGGCCAGTTGAGCCATATAAACGGCTTGCGCGAAATGTTGCCTTCAACCCATTCAACATCCTCCTTGTTGATCATATCCACAACGCTGTTGCCGGTCCACATGATTCTCACCTCGGGATAGGTCTTGGCTCCCAACTCTCTGAGATAGGCACCGTCGCCGGCCCAAAGCTTGTTGTATTGCGAGGGACACATAATCAGTGGTGCCACATCATCATGCTTGTGGATGAAGTTGTCGGTTATGAAATTGAGATAGTCGGCCTGCTTGGCGGCATCATAATTTGAAATATCGTCGAAGAACACGGCAAAAGCTCTGAAACCCATGTCATACATGCTCTCAAACTTGGCCAAAGCGGCGGCACGGTCGTCAGCGCTCTCGATTGAGTTTCCGGGGTGCATGGCCCACACAAACCACACCTTGTTTTTGGCGGCTGCGGCAGCCATCTTCCTCATCACCTCGGCGCGATCTTCGGGATAAGGTTCGCGCCAGCGGGAATGATGATAGGGATCATCTTTCGGGCCATAGATATATGTGTTGAGCTTGTTGGCTCCATAAAAATCAAACTGGTGGATACGGTTTTCAAGAGTCCACGGATTGCCGTAGAATCCCTCTACAACCCCTCGGTCGCCAACAGCGGGCCAGTCGCTCACCTCGGCGCTCATCACCTCGGGCACCGAAGCCAGCTGGAGAAAAGTCTGCACTCCGTAATAGGTGCCTTTAGGATCGTTGCCGGCTATGATCACCCCCTTGGGGGTAACGCTCAGATAATAACCCTCGTTTTGCTGAGGAATTTTATTGGCAACCGACTTGACGGCCTTGTCGCCTCTCTCGCCGATGGTGACCTTAACACCGTTTTTATTATCGATAGCGAAATGATGCTGAAGCAGAGCCACAGCGTCGGCATCAGCGGTTTTCTCGCCGTCGATTTTTATTGCTACAGGCGACGAGAAAGCTTTTTCGCCGGTCACTATCGAGCGCGGAGTTGGATTGACAGTCTCGGTCTGCGCGCCGGCCAAC
>JAIDXU010000332.1 GCA_029058455.1 Paramuribaculum sp. | reverse complement strand
TAAATGGCGCGGCGGCTAGGTGACAATCGGCGATTTCTACGAGCAATTTGGCTCGGGATTCATTCTTCGCTCATACGAAGAGCGCAGCCTTGGCGTTGATAATTCATTGAGAGGCGCGCGTGTGAAAATCGATGCCGTAAAAGGCTTGAGACTCACAGCTCTTGGAGCCGTGCAGCGCTGTTACTGGAGCTGGAACACCCGTTCTCAGGTATATGGCGCTGATGCCGAGTTGTCGCTTCATGACTATTTCAAGACTCTGGCCGATCATTCCACATCGTGGACTTTCGGAGCAAGCTATGTGCTCAAGCATGAAGATGATGAGGATATCCTTGTGCCGGGCACCGATTATCGCCTTAATCTTCCGAAATATGTGAATGCGCTGGATCTCAGAACGCGTCTCTCACACCGCAACCTGAGCTTCCTCGTGGAGTGGGCGTGGAAAAGTCAGGACCCTTCGTTCGACAACGGATATACTTATTCAAACGGTAATGCATTCCTTGTGTCGGGCAGCTATTCGCGCAGTGGACTGTCGGCTTTGGTTCAGGTGAAGCGAAGCGAGAACATGAGTTTCCGTTCGCGTAGGTCAATCAACGGTATTCCGGCTTTTATCAATAATCTGCCTGCGTTTACCTATCAGCAGACTTATTCTTTGGCCGCCCTTTATCCTTATGCTACCCAGGCAGCTCCCGGTGAATGGGGATTTCAGGGCGCGTTTGCCTATCAGTTCAAACGCAAGACCGCTCTTGGCGGCCGCTATGGCACCCGCCTCAAACTCAATCTCAGCTACATCCGCGGTCTGCATCACGATGAGGTGATACCTGTGGTCGGCAATTCGACATGGGGCACCGAGCCGTCAACAAAATTCTTCGGTCTCGGCGAGTGTTATTACCATGACATCAATCTTCAGCTTGAAAAGAGGCTGAGCTATCCTCTTACACTCAATTTCATGTATATGAACCAGCTCTATAACAAGACAATTGTTGAGGGTCACGGTGGAAGAGTGAAAGCCAACATCTTTGTGGCTGATGTGAAATATAAATTCTCGCCCAAAGTAACCGGGCGTATGGAGATACAGTATCTCACCACCCGTCAGGATCAGAAAGACTGGGCATACGGGCTCGCCGAGGTTTCGGTTTCGCCCTGGCTCATGTTCTCGATAAGCGACATGTGGAATTGCGGCGATACCAAGCTTCACTATTATATGGGCGCCGTGACCGGAAACTACAAGGCCAACCGACTGATGTTGAGCTATGGCCGTACCCGTGCCGGATTTAACTGCTCGGGTGGTGTGTGCCGATATGTGCCGGCTCTCAAAGGTTTCCAGATAAGTTATTCCTATAATTTTTAATACACATATAATTATTTAATATCAGTGATGAAAAACAGAAATTTAATCTTAGGTCTTTGGGTTGCAGCATCGGCTGTTTTGGCCGGTTGTGACACTGTGGACATGGATGATAGATTTATTGCTATGGAGCCTGTGGTAGATACTTCAAGCCGCACCGTGCTGCTTGAGGAATTTACCGGTCAATTATGCTCAAACTGCCCTGACGCTCATAAAATAGCTTCTCAGCTTTCTCAGCAATATGGCGACAAATTTATTGTTGTAAGTATTCATGGCGGCGGATTCGGCATGAGCGAGGAATATACCTCTTTTAATGATAACTTTGTTGGTCTCGCTACACAAGAAGGAATGAACTATCACACCTCTCTCGGAGTCAGCTCATGGCCTGCCGGTGTGATTAACCGTAATTCGGGTATTCTTACGAGCGACGCATGGTCAGCCGCGGTGCGCAAATCGTTTGAAACTCCTGCCGAGCTCGGTATTCTTGCCAATGCATCGGTAAGCAACGGTAACATAGAGGTTGAAGTCACTCTTGTACCGTCGACCGATATCGCTTCTCCCAATCTCAACGTATGGGTTACCGAGAGCCATATCGACGCTTTCCAGCAGGATGGTGCCCAATATCTTCCTTCCTATGAGCATAATCATGTGTTCCGCAAATCGGCTACACCCATGCCCGACGGCATGACAATCGAGTCGCTGAAATCGGGACAACATGCCGGTCCTTATAAATTCACTATCCCGGTGGTTGACAACGACCATGTAAAGTGGAATGTTTCCAACCTTTCGGTAGTGGTATTTGTTGATACTAAGAGCGGTGGAGTGCTTCAGGCAACACACACCGCCGTTAACGAAAACCAAGATTCAGAACAATAATTTAAAATCAAATAGCTTATGAGCAAACTTTACACCGCTTTGGCAGCTGCAGCCATAATAGCAGGAACTTCGCTGACCGCGAGCGCCGACCTTAAATTTTATGTCGGTGACACTCCTGTGACCTCGGGCGAGACAGTAAATTTTGTGGGTGCTGAAATTACAGCCATAGGACCCAAGCAAATGGTCAAGATGGCTCCCGAGGTTCTCCTCGAAAGCACCGTGTCGAGATCGAATATCATCGTTAAGGTTACATCTCTTACCGGCCAGGCAGTGCAGTGCTGTGCCGGTGGTCAGTGTGAAATGAACACTTCCATCGAGAAGAAAAACGTGTCGATTTCAGCCGGCCAGAAACTCAATATTCAGTTTGAGTATATGGAAATGCTCAATGCCGGAGAAATACCCGACGTCGAGGCCAAAATCGAGGCTCAGTATTATCTTGACAATAATTCGAAACGTGAGTTTATAATTCACATGAGCGCTACTGCCGGTGTGGAGATTGTTGAAGTTACCGGCCAGCCTGTGAAACCTTGTGTGGGTGGTCTTGAATACTCACTCAACGGTGATGCCACTGTCGCTATCTACAGCATCAGCGGTAAGCTCGTGAAGAAAGTTGCCGTCAGCGGACACGGTATTATTCCCACTACCGATCTTCCCGGTGGCGTGTATATCTATAAGGTTACCGGCGCAGCAAGCCTTACCGGTAAGTTTACCCGATAAAAATTACTTATTATATATAAGTTATGCCGGAGATTCCGCCTGGAGTCTCCGGCTATGTTTTTGTGATGATATATACAT
>JAIDXU010000033.1 GCA_029058455.1 Paramuribaculum sp. | reverse complement strand
AAGCCATCCCGGAGCGATGTCAGCACCATTCGCCCAGAAAATAGGCAACTCAAGCCCAAATTGTTTAAATTCGTTCTCGTCTTTCAATGTCTTATAAGCCGGATATGAGAGAAGCGGTGTCATATCCACTTTCTTTATTACGCCGTTGTTGAAGGAACATAGCATTGTATAGTTCCCGAGGTAGTCAACTTGTTTAACTGATAGTAGGTCCATGATTATTATCTCTTTATTTTCTTGATCTCGCCTCCATTCTTGGCAACTTCCCAAAGAGCTTTCAACTCGTCGAGATGGGAGTCGATAAAATTATTTACTTCGTTTATTACTTTCATCGGAGCCGACCCTTTTACAATCCTATCGTCAAGCGATATGGTAAATTCATACTCTCCATATCTTACATGTATATGAGAAGGATTGTGGTCAAATCCAAACATCGAGATTAAAATTCCGTTTATGATGTATATTACAGGCATCTTCTTTGATTGTTGGTTTACAATGCAAATATAGGGATTGTTTTTGATACCCGCAAATTTTGCGGAGATAAAAAAATACAGCCGCTATCCTCACGGACCGCGGCTGCCAATTTCACCATAAATCCCAATCATCAATCTACATCATTTCACAATCAGGGGTACTGTCACCGAGATGCCAATCACCGGTGACACTTGCCCTCTTAACGGGTCATATCCTATCGTTAAGCTTGGGCCAACAACAATCTTTGGTTTTATCAACCGGCTTTGAGTTTTAGTCACTGTAATAACTTCCTTCGGTTGATAGATCTCGAGACTCACCAGCGACGGGCGGTAGTCTTCTACAACGGCTCGATAATTTGAGTCGGCATAGACTTTCCGCTCGATCGGCACTGTCACCCTCGCTGAGTCGGTAGAGGTTGAGTCTGTCGCAATGGGTAATACCGCCTCTACTTCGCCGGCAAGCTTTGATGAGATTTCTTTTGGCTCTGGAATGAGCACCGTATCGGTGAGCCAAACGGTGTCTCTCTCGATGGTGGGTGGAATATTGCATGGAGCTGTGCGAGGTGCCACCCGAGATTGCCCGGCTATAAACCCTAACCCAATGGCGAGTATCAACCCAATTGCGATCAGACTATAAAATTTTGTTTTGCTGCTCATGTGGCATGCTTCTTGTGAGTTACTACTATTATGCAGATTTACCTTATTCGGCGTGTCTCGTTCCGTAAATCGTCAGGGTTAAGACTCACATGAATCCACTGTGGACCGGAATCATCTCCCTTCTCCCAAATAAGATGAGTAAACGGTATACCGGCTGTACGGATAAGATGATATAACCGGGCGTTCCTACGTTGATCCCCAGCTGTTATATCAGCAGCCATGCCCATAAGGTGATGTGAAGAAGCGGCACCGCCTACTGCTCGGTTGAGAGCCTTGCACCGGTAACCGGAAGTAACGGTTATAGGACTACCCCACTTCTCGCGTATGGGATCGAGAAGGCGATCGATAAGAATTTCCATCGACTTTACAGCTGAGGGGGGAGGTGTGTTGTCAATCTTAAGCTCGGCAGCCTTGTTACTACGTGTCAATTCACCAATACTAAAATGTTTCATAATTTATTAAATTTAGAGAGTTTATTTGTTTGAAATATCTGTCTTGCTTTGGGAGTCTCTCCCAGGGGGCGAGAATACTTGACCTTTCAGCTTGTGATTGGGTGGCCTTCGACCACGTGGGTCTTGACAATCCGACCACTCACACCGCCAACTTTTATAATATTCGCGTTCTACCTTTAAATCTCCATTCTCACGCTCAAGCTCAGCTATGCGTGTGAGGGCACCGGCATACAATTCATTCGCTTTATTAGTTTTCCCCTCTGCTTGCCATACCTTTTCAGTAAGACTCCTTATTTGCAACGTTTTATCATCAAGAGCGTGATTATAATCCGCAATGGTCTGACTCTGTTCTTTCATCGTTGCATTATTCGAATCAATCGTCTCATGAAGTGATTTAATACGCGCCTCAAACCCCTCCATTAATGCGGTCCTGATTTTAGTCTCTGCGTCTAACGCTGACGCATTATCCAATCTACGACGATAGGGAAGAAATACATGAGCTATTATATCTCCAATGACACCAAGTGTCAATAGTGCCATTATTATCTGAGGCCATTCCATATTATATCCTGTCTACAAGGTAAATAATATTGTTATACTCTTTGAGTTCACTATAAGGTATCTTCTTGGAATAACTCACTATGGTCGAAAGATGAGTAAGAGCATACCATAAATTTGACCATAAGCCTTTTGCCGAGTCAGATGGTTTATAGAATAAGTCTGCAACAATGTTCTCAATCTCTTTGTTGCAGTATATGGTCTCCCATCCCGCTTTGATACCAAACAGGGTTACATTCGGGAAACGTTGACGTATTACCTGTGAGAGACCAACAAAACGCTCCTCGTCGATACTATCGCCTCGCTCCAATACCACACGCATACTCATCTCCGGAAGCTCGCGAAGCAAACCGGGCAACATGGTGTAGCACTTATCTCCGAGATGAACTATCCCATGACACAGTCGCCATCCACCGTGTTTTTTGTCATATCTTACTCGAATGTCAAGATATGTTGCACCCATAGCTATTTGCTCGGTGATATTTTTGGTCTGACAGCGCCATAAGAAGGTTAATGGTCTCGCCCACCATCGGCGGGGTTTAAGATATGTCATTGTGTTATGTGATCCAATCATGATATTTTCAGTTTACTGCTGTGATTGATGAATACTCTACTCCTGAATACTCGGTATCTTCCAACGCCGTTGACGCTACGAAATCCGCGTTGTCGCTTCCTTCGGGCGGCAATGGGAGCAATTCGGTGTGATATGTGATCACTGTCTCTCCGTCGATAGTCTGAGCGCGGCGGCAGATCTCCGGCTCCCATCCGGCATTTTGAGCAAACAGCGCTTCTGTGGCCGTTGATTGAATTGTGTCCTTAACACTATTCTTCACCCACAAGGTTTTATACCTGTAAGCGGCAACTTTTACCAAGGTGTTATCGGCATTTGCTTGAGACATAGTGCCGCCGTTCTTGCTGCCGTCGGCATAGCGGCCATTAGGCAGTTGCGAAAATGTCAGGGTCTTCTCGGCTCTCATGGATATTTGGC
>JAIDXU010000331.1 GCA_029058455.1 Paramuribaculum sp. | reverse complement strand
TTCTACAATCGAACAAAAGAAATAGAGGAGCTGAGGCGAATACAAGGGCGTGCTTTTGACTCCCGGTCAAGGATGACTGTCATAACAGGCCGACGTCGTATCGGCAAGACTTCGCTTGCTCTGAGAGCTACGCAGGGCGAATATCCTACGGTATATCTATTCGTGAGCAGAAAAAATGAGGCTGCATTGTGCGAAGAATTTGCCGGATTGATTTCAGCGGCACTCAGTTGTTATGTTCCGTCAGAGATAAGGTCATTCAGTTCCTTATTCCGGATGTTGATGGAGCTTGCAAAGACTCGTAAGTTCAACCTGATTATCGATGAATTTCAGGAGTTTGTCAATATCAATCCATCGGTTTATAGTGACATGCAAAATATCTGGGATTCTTACCGTAATGATACTCATGTTAATTTGCTTCTCATGGGATCGGTGTATTCGATGATGCACAAGATCTTTGAAAATTATCACGAACCACTCTTTGGAAGAGCGGATGCCATGATACGTCTTTCGGGATTCGGCACCGATACAATGAAAGAAATCATGCGGGATTTCCGCCCTGATTATACCAACGATGAACTGCTTGCTTTATATACCATAACCGGAGGTGTGCCAAAATATATCGAGTTGCTGTGTGATGACACCGATCTGTCAATTGAGGGAATGTTTGATTATGTTGTTCGGGAAAATTCACTTTTCGTTAATGAAGGGCGAAACCTGTTGATTGAGGAATTCGGGAAGGATTATGGATTATATTTCTCAGTGTTGAGCTGCATTGCGTCAGGTATCAATACTCAGGGGGCAATAGAAAGCGCATTAGGCGGTGTGACAGTGGCCGGCCATCTGAAACGCCTGATAGAGGATTATTCGCTTATCAAGCGAGTGCGCCCTATTTTGTCAAAACCTCTATCGAAGAACGTGCAATATGAGATTAATGATAACTTTCTTCGCTTCTGGTTTAACTATTTTGACCGCAACCAGACATTGGTAGAACTTAACAACTTTGAATATCTACGCCAGTTTGTACTAACAGACTATCCGACTTTCTCGGGGCTTGCACTTGAAAAATGGTTCCGTATGAAGCTGATGGAAAGTCACAAATATTCCGATATTGGCTCATGGTGGGAGCGTAAGAAAGGAAAGGAAGCTAATGAGATTGACATAGCGGCTCTCTCAATTGGGGAGGATAGTGCTCTTATAGCCGAGGTAAAGCGTCAACAACGCAACTATGACCACAAGGCTTTTATGGAGAAAGTAGATAGGATTAAAGCGAGTATCCTATCGAAGTATAGGATTGAAACTCGTCTATTTACTTTAGATGATATGTGATCCTTTTTTTGTCACCGTGGTAATAATTACCGTGGTGATAAAAGGATATACATATTCAGAATGGCGTTATTTTAGAATAACCCATTTGCCGGTTTTGTCGGAACCTTCCCTATCGATATAGCCGAGTTTCTTAAGCTCTCGTGTAGAACGGGTAACGGTTGATTCAGAAATATTGAGAATTTCCATCAGTTCAGAAGATATGATTTCAGGCTTATTGACGATGGCCTGATAAACTCTTAGAAGGGTCTTGCTAAGTTGTTTTACACCGTCATTTTTCTCATTTACACCGTCATTTTTCGTATTTGCACCGTCATTATTACTATTTACAGTGTCATTTTCTTGATACTGTAAAGCTCGGCGGTTGAGGTTGGCGATATGGTGGCGAAGCATCATATCTTGTGCGATAGTGGAGTCTTCATTCTCGCGGCTATCCACCAATGACTGTATGTATTCTCCTTTGTCGTCTCTTCTAACAATAGATGGAACAAGTCCCAACTGCCGCTGAATCATATTCATTACCAATCGGGTAGTGCGCCCATTACCATCAACCCAGGGGTGAATAGTCACGAGTCGGAAATGAGCCTCAAAGCTAAGACGATAACATGACGCAATATCCACACTGTCAATACCGGAAATTGCATCGTTAAGCCATTTGCAAAAATCATCTACGGCATTTGAGACCTTGTTATAGGCAAGATAGCTTCTTCCGCCAACACCTGCGCTGACATTGCACAAGCGGAATTCACCTTTTGAGGAATCGAACTTTCAGGCAATAGTGGAATACTCGCTTCCGGTGCGCCTCATTACGAGAGATGACAATTGTTGCAACAACTGTGGTGTATAAATAGGATTCTCCGACGCAGTTCTGAAAGCATGAAGATAAGCATCTTTCAGATCAACGTTCATCATCTGCTCAGTTATTGAGCGCCCCTTAGCTGCAATACCCTCATCAAAAAGAAGTTGATTTTCTATTTCCGTTACGGTAGAGCCTTCAATCGCCGTAGAATGGGTTACAATAGAGTAGAGATAGAACTTCTGATAGTCTACCTGATCTTCAACTCCCGATGCCAAATAAGCTTTCAGAGCCTCCTTAACCTGTATGTCAAGATTCTTATCCATAGATTATCAAAATCATTGGCAAACACTTCCTACGCCTAAGCCGATCTTCAATTTTCATCGGGAGTGGTGGAATCAGGTTC
>JAIDXU010000330.1 GCA_029058455.1 Paramuribaculum sp. | reverse complement strand
TAGGTATAGGTTTTACCGGCCTCCCAGTTGTAACCGGCCAATGGGAGCTCTATCTGACGTTCGCGCTCGGTGTTGCCGTTGATAGTGTAAGTAAATACCATCTTCGCTTCCGAATCAGAGGCAAATTGCTGCGGCATAATCAGCAGAGCGTCAGTGTTGGAGAAGAATGAGACGAATTGTTTATTGTTGGTGAGTTTCTTTGCAGTGGTAAAAGTTTTTGACAATTTGGAGGCTGTAGCATTGTCAATCAGTGTCTTTTCTATTGTGCCGTTGGTAGCCGGATTAGAGCTCAGAGTTGCTGCAGGCGCAACGGTAAACGTCGCTGCTGTTTTTGAGCCACAGATATCCACCCTGTGAAACTCTATGAACTCATCCCTATAGTCGGGATCTGACGCCTCGTATTCGTCATCGTCCTCATACATAAGGTCTTCGTTGAGGGCTGCCTCGATATTTATCTGCGACAGAAGATGTTGGAATTTAAAAGAAACTGTGGTATTGCTGATGCCGAAGTGAAATTTCCTCCGGTCGGTGGCGGCAAGAAGGTCTACGGCATTGTTGAGGTCCGACGGCAGTGAATAGGTAAAGCTCAATTTTGAGTCGTCGTAGGTCATATCAGACACCCCCCGGGGGCTATAGGGGAATAAGGCCACAAACCAATACTCTTGGCCCATAAGCCAGTATTGGGTGGTGCCATAGTTACAGGAGGTGCCGGTATATTTCACCTCAGTGCCGTTAAAAATCCTCCTTATGCCTTCGAAGTATTCGCCGTTGATATAAACCTTGGCCGTATTCAGGTCTCCGAAGAGCTTGAAAGATTGATTCTTGAGGCTGGTGGTTCCTGTATTGACGCTTGCACGGGAAACAGTGGCAGTTGCGACATCAAAGGTCATCTCCACACCCGTGGCATAATCGGGCATATCGGCTTCAGATGTGCATGAGGAGACACACATCAGGCCGATCAGCACCGGTAGGAGGATATGTAGTATATTATGTTTCATATATCGTAAATCTGTGTTACAATGCACTGCATCATTGCAGACTATGGGATTATCGTAATCTTATCTGTAACGTCGGTGGTGCCTCCGGAGGAAAAGGAGGTCACTGAAACGCCGGGAGTTACAGGCGTGATGATTGCCTTGCCGGGGAGCACATCGGCCGGGTCTTCCACGCCCACACCTGAGGTGTAGTTAAATGTAAACGTATAATGGCAGCCCGATTTCAATGTCGGAGTGCCGGATGGAGGAAACGCGGCCCAACCGTAATCCCTTATTTCTTCGTTTGCGTTTTGGGTATAGGGGATTGAACAGCCTTCATCGGCGTAATAAACACCGTTTTTCTTATAGACCCTTTTGTTGATCAACCCGGTAAACTTGTCGACGGCAAAATATATGACATTCATATTAGCCGTTGTGGTTGTATTGTTCATGCTTGCGCCTTCAATGTAGGGATACTGCTGCATGCCGTCAATGTCCTTCACCCGCAGGAGCACGCTTATATAGATTCCTGTGTTTGCTTTCGTCTTAGTCCAGGCTGAATAGGAGGCGGGGATTACAAATGCGCTTCCGGCGTTTCCCATCAGCGATGTCGCTTTAGTCTGCGTGTTGTATTTTCCTCCATTTTTTATTTGAATGACTGATTCACCTTCCCGGTAAATATACTCTACCACGCCTCTGGTCGGGGCGGGGGTTTTCAGCCATTGACCATTTTGCGTGGAGTCTTTTGCGGCGTATGAGATGTTGGGCTTTAGAGTGAAATCCAAATTACATTCGGTGTAGACATTTCCTAATCTTATGCCGGCAATCTCAACATCATAAGTGGTGGGATTCCCCCATGCTTTAAAATCGACACGTGCAAGCTGGTGCTCAAATTTGAGCGCCACACCGGAGTATAGCCCGTTCTTTCTATTTTCTTGAGCAGTGGCCATTACAAAATCCACGTGACGGGATATATCCCTGTTCACCCTGAATTTTTCCATCACATATTTGTAGGTGATGGTGTTTCCCTTTTTGGTTGAGGTGTTTTTCAGGTTGAAGTATGTGTTACCCACGCCGGCGCGTTCTCTCATCACCTCAAGCGAGGGATAGATGGCGAAAAACTTCAGCGTACCCTCTTTTGCGCCCGTATTTTCAGGCCATCGGCACATCTCCGAGCGGAAAGCATTGCCCATGCCGGGGGTCTTGGTCACAAGTTGATAGTCAAAATACGCCTGCATGCTTCCCGAACCGTTGATAGTCGTCTCGTCTTCGGGGCAGAAGGCCGTGACATAAAAGCCGTCATTAAGACTGCCGGTCACGAAAGGCTCGGAGCGAGTCTCGACACCGGGCAATCCGGCCGTAAAGATGATTTCCGAATTTCCGTCTGCCTCGCCGCGCAAAGGCTCCTCTTCCTGCGAGCAGGAATGGAATAATAGCGACGTCAGCAAAAGTAACGTTATATATATGTGTCTCTTATCTTTTATGAATGTAGTGTGTTTAAGATCCCGGCACAGTTATGCCGTTCGTTGTACCGTTCTGCCATCCTTTGACGG
>JAIDXU010000329.1 GCA_029058455.1 Paramuribaculum sp. | reverse complement strand
GATCGAGGCGCCGGTACCGTTGAAGATACCTGCTTGATAACCGAACTTTCCTGCAAACATGCCGTGAAGTTCCACGCCGAGATCAAATCCTGTGCCGATTGTCGGTGAAACGGCATTTAATGAATAGGGGAGTATAACCTGAGCGGTAAGAGATGTGGGAAGTTTTGGAAAGAGAGTTTCGCCCAAGGTGGTAAGATAGGCATGGCTGAAGGGAGTTTTGAATTTACCGAATCTTACGCCGAAACCTGTGTGGGGCTGAACATCGGCCCAGGCTTGCTGAAGAAGCGCGCCACCCGAAGCGGCGGCATTGATCGAAAGGTTGAAGGTGACGATGTTGAAGGCTTTACCTGTGAATCCCAACACTGCGTAGGGGATAGCGAAACCGGAATTTGCAACATTATCCTGATTATAGGCCGGATCAAGGCCGGCGTTGTCATAATAGTTGAAATTTGCAGCGCCCTGAACCAAAAGATACGGCTTGAACAGAAAAGCTCCGTTGCGCGAGGCGAAAGAAAAACCTTGTCCTGAGGCAAGTGAAACCACGCCGTTGTCGGTGTCGGAATCAAACTGGGCCATGGCCGCAGGTGATGACATGACAGTCAAAACCACAGGAAGAAGAAAACGTGATGATAGTAGTTTCATATCGGTAGAAATAATGGTTAGAGAGAGTTGAGAAATTCAATGAGAGCGTGGCGGTCGGAGGCAGACATTCGGGCAAACAGTTGTCGGGAGGCATATCCCTCGCCACCATGCCACATTATGGCTTCGGTGAGGTTGCGGGCGCGGCCGTCATGCAGAAAATATGTGTGTCCATTGACTTTTTCCTGCAGACCGATACCCCAGAGAGGTGTGGTGCGCCACTCGTTGCCCATTGCGAGACCGCTCTTGTAGTTGTCGTTGAGGCCTACGCCCATAATTTCCGAACCCATATCATGAAGCAGGTAGTCGGAATAGGGATGAATAGTCTGAGAGCCGAGCCACGGCAGGGCGGTGCCGGCAAGAAGAACTGATCCGCGTGGGCGTGTGTGAAGAGTGGTTACATGACAGAGGTGGCATTTAGCCTCGTAGAACATCTCCTCACCCCGTTTCACTGTAGGATCGTTGACATTGCGCCGGGCGGGAACTCCGAGCGATTGCATGTAAAGGTCTACACATTCCATATCTTCGGTCGATACATCAAGCTTGTCATAAGCGAGCCCCATCATAGAGCCTTGAGACATCTGATACTGACCTTCGCATATTTCCTCGGGATAGCGCGAGTTGGTGACACCCATGTCGGAACTGAAACCGAGCTCAACGGTGAGGTCGGCATGTTGGGCCTTGTTGCCTGACAGACCGAGTGAGGTGATACCCCTTTCGTTGATGTAGTTGCATCGGCCGCTTATGCCATATTCCGGGTAGTTGCTTTTGCGGGCGAGGGCTTCGATTTCGTTAGGATCGAGAGCCATCATCTGACCCATGCCTACGTGACGTAGGGGAATCCTGACGGTGCAGAACAGATCTTCAGGAGCGATTGAATCGGCATACCAGTCAGTGATGGTATATTCGGGCCGACATAATTCGTAAGGCTCTCCGTCGGGGAATGTGAAAGATTCATAATGCCATTTCACACTGAGTTTGCCTTCAGGTTTCACACCATAGATAGCCTGATCGTGGAGCACCCGGCCATAGTCGCGGAAAAAAGCTCCGTTGCGACGGGTGATATATACAAGCATCGATGAAAAACCATAGGGACCCGAGCCGCCGTCATTCCAGAGCGCGGGGCGGGTGCGACCCGCATTGCGATGACAGCTTCCGCAGCTGTAGCCGGCATAAACGGGGCCCAAGCCACCTCCGTTGCCGTTGGTTGATGTGCGGGCATCGTCATAGAGCTTGTCGCCGCGGTGAAAACGTGTGAGATATTCGCCCGATACCCAGTCGGCGTTTGAATCATAGGCTACCGATGAGTTCAGGAATAAAGTCGAAGTGCCTGCCGAAAGAGCATATCCTTCGGGCACTTCGATTTTGAGAATATCAGGCTCGTCGCCGGAACAGGCCGAAATTGCTGTTCCGACGAGAGTCATGACAATCGGGAGAAATCTAATTGAATGAATATTCATTAAAATCAGAAATTAACAGTTCTGGGCTTTCCGTCTTTGAAAAGCAGAAATTCGAGAGTGTGGAAGCCTCTCACCGACTGCACAGCTTCGATTTTATCATCATCGTCACCGTCAATCCAGTTGAGGTTGTCGAAGTTGCCTGAATTGAGAATCTGCACTATATTGTCCTGATCGAGAGGCCAGCTGTCCATATTGGGATCGAGACCCATAGCGTCGACAGGACCGAACAGGAATGCTTCGGAAGTTTCCCACGGTTCGCGGGCTGTCATCCAGGCGCGGCAGGCTTTTTCAAAATTGTCATTGTTGGGGTTGGCAGCAAGTGTCTTGACCGCTTCGTTGAGAAGGCTGTTGTTACGGCTCAGAGCGGTGTAGGTCGGAATAACCACGTTATCGACATAGAGAGCAACCATTTTGGTGAGATCGCTTTCGGGAAGGGTTACGGCAAAAGGTTTAAGCTGATTGTTGAGCAGATCCTCAAGCTCGGCACATGCCTCCATCGCATTGAGGGTCGGGGTGCCGGGAATATTGTTTCGGAACGGTTGTTGAATAGCCTGAATAGATGTGGCTGCTTTGGTGATCGCGTCGCTGACAGCTTTGTCGAGTTCGGGATTGACAGCTTTGATAAGGCTGCTGAGGGAGGAATTGGTAACCGAGCCGTTGAGCGAGCCGAAATAAGCATTGCGGATGGAATATATATTATTGGTATAGTCATCGCGAGAATGCCAGCTATACCATGATTCAACTGCATAGAGAGCTTCTTCACGGCGATTGGCGATATAGAGAGCATAGGGGTCTCCGATTTTTGCCTGACCGACTTCATTGGCTATCTCAGCCATTTTGTCGATTATCTCCTCTGTGCATGACACAGCCGAGGGATATTCGTTAAGAGAGAAGTTTTTAAATGATTCGGCAAAAGACCGGCCGCCGTTATAGCTTGTGGTCCATGCGCTGAGCAGGTTGTCGGCGTCGGTTTTGAGCAGGTAGCTCACCTGCACCATATAATTGGTCCATGACTTTATGTTTGAAGCATTGATGTCAATATCCTTGCTTTCAACTACGGGAGCGTCGGGATTATCTTTCTTATCGCTGCAGCCGGAGGTCACGACTGACGATATAAGGAGCAACGACATTGCGGCTCCGGTAGTCAAGGTTTTGATTGTAAACATGATTGGTAGTCGGTTGATTTGTTTAATATTAAAGTTATTTTTTGATGAACCATCCGATATATGCTATACCGATGGCAAATTCATTTTCGGAATTATAGGGACCCGTTCCGAATACTTTTTCGGTTCCGATCTGTCGGGTGGTGTAGTCGGCTTTGATAACGAGGTTGGGGAGAGCGAACCAGTTTAGACCCACCTGCCACTGGCTGACCTTGAAGCGACGGTCCATTGTCTGTCCCTTTTCTCCCGCCTGCTGGGGATTGTAATATTCATATCGGGCGTAAGGCATGAGTTGCGGGCATGAAGATATATACTTGCCGAGATTGGTGCCGAGTTCCACGCCATAGCTGAGAGCGTTTTTTGCCACGGGCACAAGTCGGGAATAGGGGCTCTTGCCGCTCAGCAGTGTGCGGTTGATCGAGCTAACTCCGGCCGAATTGCCGACATATCCATAGGTGAGATTGCCACGACCCGTGAGATAGCGGCATGAGTATGTTGCGTCGAAACTACCGATAGCCACAGGTATGCGCCCTATTGAACTATATACATGAGGTTTGTCGCTGTTGCTTCCGGCGTCGCGGCAGTAATAGCCCGACACTCCGAGCCTGAGATTGCTGATGCCTTTCCAGTCAATGCGAGCCACATAGCCGGGCGAAGTGAAATTGTCGGTTTCAAAATATCCCTGCTTTCCGGCGGCAATCCATGAGTCGCGTTCAAAACCGTTGGCATTGAGACCGGCCACGATCATAGCCTCATAGTTGAATGAGGTTTTGCCAAGACCGAAAGCACCATAGAACTTTATGCCTGTTTCATGCCATGTAGAGGGGAGGAATGTAGTTTCGCTCTGCGGGCGTGTTGTGCCGAAAAAATTAATTGGCTCATGATGAGCGTTTGTGAGACCTACCGGCACAATCAGGTGGCCTGCCGATATATTGAAAGCCCGGTGAATAAGACGGGTGATGTGGAATTGCTCAAGAGCGACTTCGCCACCTTTTTCAATTTCAGTCTCATATTCACCGTTTTCAGAGTTTTCAATTTCGTATGCGGTGCCGGTACCTCCCGCTTCAAATTCTATCTCAGCTCCGAGAATCCATTTGGGTGAAAATTTATAGTCGAGTGCGAGAACAAATCTCGGTATGGCGATAGTATTGCGGTGCAGACGTGAATTGCCTGCTTTTTCACCGTCGGCCGGAGTTGTGCCGTTAAGTCGGTTTATGCCGTAGTCCTTGAACGACGCGACCATTTCGCCATATCCGCCGAAACGGAACTTAGTGTATTCATCCTTATCATCATCAGCCTTAACAGATGGTGTGAGAAATGTCAGGGCCGACGCTGAGATTATTAGGCTTGCTATTGCTTTGAGGTGGAAGTGTGACATAGTGAAACGATTGGTAATTTTTTCACTGCAAAATTACCTCACCGCTTCAACCACTGAAATACTCAATTTTAATGAAAATAGGGTAGATTATGAATGCGCATTTAATACAAATTAAGTAAATGCCGCTTTTGCCGGCAACTTTTGAGAGATTGAGATTGTTAAAATAGTAAGTCAATCAACAATGATTGTCAGGAAAATTCAAACCATAAATATCAACACACATTATGCTTACCAAATTAGGAATTTTGGCGGCAATTCCAACCCATAAGGCTGCGGGAT
>JAIDXU010000328.1 GCA_029058455.1 Paramuribaculum sp. | reverse complement strand
GATTTTGTTTGTGACCCCGGTGGGGCTCGAACCCACGACCCAATGATTAAGAGTCATTTGCTCTACCAACTGAGCTACGGAGTCAAAGGGCTTTTGACCTTTTGCGGTGCAAAGGTAAGAAGTTTTTTTTAGTCTGCAAAATCATTTGCGATTTTTTGTGGGGATGTCGCAAAAAAATGTCGCAAAAAATTCTATGAAAGTCAACCGATAGGTCTAACGTTTCCCGCAATCAGAAGCGCAATATGAGTTCAACCACGGCTTTGTCGCCCATTGTGGCGGTGACTTTGGTGCCGGAATGATAGAAGTATTTTTCGTAGTCGAGCCTCAGGTCGGCGTAGAGGTTTTTGGTTTTGATATAGCTGAGGGTCACTCCGGCGGTTATGCGGTTGCGGGCGGGGTCGGAGATATATTGCTGATTGTTGTCGTTGAGTTCGGAGTTGGAGTGGTCGGTGAGTCCGTCAAATCGGCCGTGAATGGCGAAGGTGTTAAACATGCCCCATTTCACCGGAAAGGTTTTGGAGGCGAATATCTGATAGGCGTGGGCGTCGCGGAGAGGGGAATGGGTGTAGTGTTTGAGCATATATTCGGCTTCGATAATAAATGAGCCGGGGTTATAGCCTATGCAGAGTCCGGTGAGGTTGGCGCGGTGGCCGTGGGGAGATAGGGTCATAACGCCGGTTGAGAATATCCACGCTCCGGGGGTGAAGAGCAGTCTGCCGGCCGCGTCGAGACGTTTGTTCCAGCCATTGTGGTCGGCGATCGATGTGGGGTTGAAGATTCCGGCTTCGAGGGTTAAGGGCAGGGTGGGGATGTTGTAGTCGACTTTCGCACCCACGCGGCGGTAGTTGCACATCTGTTTGCCTATAAATGAGCGGTCGGAGAAGTAATATTGGTGGGGCGCCACAAAGGGGTCCACGCCGAAGCACATTCTAAACTGGCCTCCCTGCACATAGAGCCCTTTCGCGATTTTCAGCTTGGCCCATGCGTCGAGTATTTTCATTTTGCCCGCGTCACACAGGTCGGTGTTGATGAAGTAGGACACCGACGGGCCGACATTGCCGCTGAGCACGGCTCTCGCGTTGCGAACCTGAAATCTGTACTCTCCTGTCTCAGTGCTGAGCTCGGCTCTTGTGCGCAGGGTAGCGTGAAATTTCGGGGTGTTGTCGGTGGCTGCTGTCTGAGCGGAAAGCGACGCCGGCATAACGAGAGTCAAGGCGGCAATGGTGGCTATGAGGATAGTTGTTTTAAGGGTCATGTGAATGTGACGGATGATGGGTGTGGAATGATTGGTTTTGCAAATTTATGAATAATTTTCAAGCCGCAGGTTCATGCGGTCAGTGAAATGCCGGCTAATGTTTATCGTCAGTCGGAGACAGCCACCATGTTCTTAAAACCTAATCAGTTAATACATAATGAATTACCCCCCCCTAATTAAATTCTTGATTTATTTTGATATTGAAATAATAATATGTAATTTTGCAAGCGGAGTTTGAAACAAATTTCCGGAATCTATCGATATATTATAACGCCGGTTGTAACAATCCTAAATTTTGCGCGTCATAATATACACCCTCATTATCACGCAACTATTTCTTTTTATGTTTATGAGACGAATTATTTTGATTTTCTCGCTTCTGCTTACATTGGGCAGCGCTGTAGACTTGTCGGCAAAAGATCTGTCGAAGTTCCTCATTCGCGGATATATCTATGACAAGGAATACACTCCTCTCGACAGTGTGGAGGTGAGCCTGAGCAAAGATGGCGATACATCACCCTTGAAGTATAAGTTGCTTTCGGGTAATGCGGAAAAGAACATCGTTATCGGATCGCAACTGCGACTCATGGTTGAGTCGGGTTTGGGAGATTATACCCTCCTGCTTGAAAAGGAAGGCTATGAACCTCTGGTTAAGAAAATCAAGATCGCCAGCATGAGCGAGGAGGTGAAATATATCGGCGCCCTTACGCTTGAGAAAGAGCGCCACAGAGAGCTTAAGGAAGTCACCGTCACTGCCACCCGACTGAAAATGGTGATGAAGGGTGACACGATTGAATATGACGCCGGCGCCTTTCAGCTCAACGAGGGCTCGATGCTTGACGCTCTCGTGCGCCAGCTTCCCGGCGCCACTATCGACAGCGACGGTGTGATAACCGTCAACGGTCGCAAGGTTAACGAGCTGCTCATCAACGGTAAGGATTTCTTTAAGGGCGACCCAAAGGTTGCGCTTCAGAACCTCCCTGCCTATACTGTGAAAAATGTGCAGGTCTATGACAAGAGCGATGAAGACGCCAATATCACAGGCTCTAATGCCAAGTTAGACACCCGCGAGGATGATCAGAATCTCGTGATGGATGTTAATCTCAAAAAAGAATTCAACACCGGCTGGATGGCCAATGCCGAAGCGGGCATCGGCACCTCTGACCGCTACCGTGGCCGTGCTTTCGGCTTGGGCTATACCGATAAATTCCGTCTGGGAGCCTTTGTCAACGCCAACAATGTGGGTGACACCGACAAGGCCTCGGCTGCAGGAGAGTGGGGCGACGGATGGACCGAAGATGGCCAGCTTAACATCAAGATGGGCGGTCTTGATTATAATTATGATAACTCCAAGCGTATCCGTGCCAGCGGCAACCTTACGCTCTCACATGAGGATGTTCATTCCGACAAGATAGTCAGCACCACCGAGTTCTATCCCACCGGCGACCTCTATCGCCGAGCCGTGAATATACGCAAGGAGAAGAAAAACCACCTCATGTCGAGCCATGATTTCCGTTATAAAGGTGATAACGTAAATGTATGGGTATCTCCTACGATCGACTGGCTTGTGCGTGATCGCGGATATAACGACCGCTCGGCTACCTTTGCCACAAACCCCGAAGAAACCTATAAGGGCGAAGCGATCGATCAGCTTTTCTCAAATAATTTCGGAGGCTCTTATAGTAAAAGCCTACTCACTGCGCTCCACTCGCTTCGCGCTCAACACGACACCTGGTTTCATTTCATTATGAATGGAAGTGTGACGATAAGGCCCAAAAACTGGCGAGGCTATCTCACTCTGTATGCCCATGGAGAATCTTATGATTCGCCCATGAAAGACCGCACGCTTTATAAGCAGACCATCGGTCCGCTCGGCGATCAGAATGCCGTGCCTCAGATCTCTGACCGCTATGAGCCGTCGTCAACCAAGCGTAGAAATATGTCGACCAATCTTTCATATAACTACAGCAAGCATTTTATGAATGATGAGGTGTCGAATGAGTTAAACTTGAGAGCTGCCGCCGGTTATTATTTCCACAACAATCATAACGACATAGACTATTATCTGGCCGATACCGTGAAGTCGATGGATCGCCTCCCCGGGCTCTACACTCCTGAAGACGCCCGCCGCGACCTGGAGAATACACGTTATTCCACCCCTACCGACCACAACATGTCGCTTTCCATGAATGCGTTTTATACCCGTCAGCCGCTCGCTCCCGGCGATTCGACATTAAACCCCACATGGATGGCCAACATCGGTCTCACAGGCACTCATTCAGAAAAGAAACTTCACTTTGTCAAACCCGAAATAATGGACGAGATAGTGAGACGCAACACCAATTATCTGAGCCCGAACGTGCAGTTCACATTCTCGTCGGCTAATAAGAAACGCTATCTCTCGGCAACTCTTTCCGGATATTACTCTGTCAGCACTCCCGATTTATACTATCTGCTCAACAATGTTGATAATTCCGACCCCTTCAACATTACGCTGGGCAATCCCGATGGCCTGAAAAACGCCACCAACTACCGTGTTACGGCAATTTTCCGCCGCTTCGGCCGATCGGTTCGCAGACCCTCATTCTATTGGGATGCACACTTCTATGTCAATCAGAACACCGTAGCTATGTCACGCGCCTACGATCCCGCTACCGGCATCACCGTCAGCAAGCCTGAGAACGTAAACGGCAACTGGCATATTGACTCCTATCTGCTTTATACCATACAGCTTGGCCCGCGTCAGCAGGTAGAGCTTAACGGAGTTGTCTATGGCGAATATCACAATATAGTCAACTATGCCTCGGTGATGGCCGCTCCGTTGAGAAACACCGTTTATAATGAGCTTATATGGTGCAGATTGCGCGCAACCTATAAATTCAAGCAGGGCAGCACCGTGGGAGTGATGGTCAATCCGGGCTGGAACGGAGTGCGCTCACCGCTCGAGGGCTTCAACAATCTCAATCAGCGCACCTGCAATCTCGGCCTTACCGGCAACTTCCTGCTGCCATATAACATCGAGGCCAACACCTCGCTGACCGCTTCGCTTCGTGGCGGATATGCCGACCAGGCTATGAACGAAACCGAATGGCTCTGGAACGCCACTGTCTCCAAAAGCATAATGAATGGCAATATGGCCTTCAAACTCACCGCCTACGACATCCTCAACTCGGTTAGGAACGTATCGTCGACTGTCACCACCATAGGCCGTGTTGAGACATGGAAGAGCACTCTGCCGCGCTATGTCATGGTGTCGATGTCCTACCGATTCGCCATGAAACCCAAGGATAAACGATAATTAAGGCATATTGATCAGAGGCGGAGGTTGCGACCATCATCGCAACCTCCGCTGCTTTTTAGTGGGTGTTGTTACCGACTTTAGTTGTAGTTGTATGATAAGAGAAAATTAAAAATTTCATGACAGAATTTGCATATCAAAAAAATATATTAATTTTGCAATCGCAGACCGCTTTGCGGACCACGCCGGTGGGGGAGGTTTTATCCGAGCCAATCCCCGGTTCGGGGTTTGGTGTGGCGGGATGTAGTGAAATATTACTAACAAGCGTATTCTATGCTAAAATCCAAGCGATTTTGGCATTTTTTTTCAAAATTGAAAAAATTACGGTAATCGCTCC
>JAIDXU010000327.1 GCA_029058455.1 Paramuribaculum sp. | reverse complement strand
GTACTTACACCTCCGAACAGACCATCTTCCATTATACCCAACCATCCGAAATATTCGTCTATCTTGGTAAGAAAAGCACCTTTCTTACGTACTTTCTGAAAGCACATAAGTTCCGGCTGAAATTCGGAGACTAACCGATTCACAGCGTCCAAACGTGCTAGCAGCCCATTGACGTTCCAACTTAATATCTTCATAAACTATTAGTCCCAATCGTCAAGGTTTTCAATATAGTTGTCAAGGTCGGCTTCATCGAAAACATCGGGAGAGCCAGTGTTTTCGTAATTGTCGAAATCAACCCACATATCGTGTTCGGTGTCTCCGTTATAGGTATTTAAATCGTCGAAGCCCATATTATTTTTTAGTAGGAGGAGGCGGTGGAAGCGGAGGCGTGACCCTCGGCAGTTCTTTTTCTTTATAAACGCTCATCGGGAAGGATTTTTAGTTGGAGGTGGTGGCGGAGGCGTAGGTACAACTTTCGGCACTTCGCGTTTATGTTCAGTATATGCCATGTTACTTTTTAACTTTAGTTGGAGGTGGTGGTGGAGGAACACATTTCACAGTTGGAACCTCGGTGCGAACATCTCCGATTTTAGTTACTGATATGACAGTAGGATTGGTATTAGTAGACTCGTCACTCATTGGAAGCATAGTTATTAGTAAATTTCAATTTCATATATTCTGAGGCTTCGTTATTTAACATATCGTTATTCGGAGATTTTCTAATGAGTTTACCCATTAGAGATTTTCTTTCATCTATCTGCTTCTTGAACTTTTTAAGAGAACCTTTTAGATGGATGTCAGAAACATTCGGCTCTAATCTAAAAGAGTGTATTGCATCTTCTAACTCAGTTAGAATCTTACTAAAAGAAGTTTGCAAGTTGTCTATCTCTGCCAATTCGCTTTCAGGCTGTGTAAGAGTAGGTGCAATCTTCTCAAGGAGACCCCCGATAGCTGTAAGAATGGAAGCAATCAGAGTAATAACTTCATCAATAGAATATAGTAGAGCACCCATAGAAGGCATTAGGATAATATACCAGTCGAAGATACGTTTTCTCTTACGCATCTTATCGGCATATTTGGAACAACAAAGTTCGTAGACTTTGACTGTATGAGCTGTAACCCATAAGTCGTTCCAAATTAAATTATCCATTGCCTCCTCTGCCATACTCTATATAGTTAGTTATTTGGTTGCGGTCATTGCGTCGATTAAGTCCTGATAGCAGGTTACCTTGTGATACTTTACGTTTTCGGTTGACATTTCGTTGAACAGTTGAGAGGCACAGTCAATCTTGGCATTTTCTATGGCGTTGAGCTGCATGGATTGGAGCGAGCCTTTGGTTTCCGCTATGAAGAAAATGTGTTTTACATCGCCTTTCTGTGTCGCGATAGCCCAGTCGGGTGCATAGCTGCCGACTGGAGTAGGAATCTGGAACGATCGAGGGAGTTTCGCGTAGACCACAACCTCGCTTGCTTCGTCAAGGTCATGGGCAAAGTTGCGCTCGCCTATGCTGTCGGAAACTACATAGTCAGTAACGTGTTTCGTTGCCTGATATGCCTTATCAAATTCGGCTTTGCTTGCTGCTGTGAAGATGTCGGAATCGTAAGTACCCTCGGTAAGATGGTAATGGATATGGTCGACAATCATTGTGGCTTTCTGCTCTCGGATAATCTGAACGACCTTGCGGATAAATTCTTCGGGGTTATTGCGGAACAAGGCGAGCTTTGCCGGACGCAAGCCTTGAAGAATCTTAGCTGCTGTGCGACGTGTAATGTTCGCACCTTTGGCTACCTGACCAATAAGGTCATACTTAACCGATGAAGTGCTTACGTCGGTCAACTCCTGTGAGGTCGATTTGGTATCGCCGAACTCAGTAACCTCCTGTTCGTGCTGCTGCCCCTCAATCTTTATATAGCGGAGAGTGCGTACCTGCAACTCGTCAGTATTAAGATGCAGAATTGCATTCTTAATCAACTCGTCAGAGTTGTAGCTGACGGTATAGACATACTGATGGTTAATAGCTTTCCAAAGAGCCTGAAACTCCTCCTTGTAGAAATTGGAGTTGAGTTTAGGTTCAGGCAATTTCGTTTTGGCTCCGTTCTCGGTCATTCCGTCGAGCAGCGATGGGTCGAAAATTGAGTTGATAAGCATAGTAATACCCTCAGCCATCGGTGCTAACTTCTCGCCGTATGGCACAAGAGCCCCGGCTGCGAGGTCAGCGTGATATTTCGGAGTGATATTGCCGTTGTCATCAACATAATTATTATCTTCGAGATATACCATAATACGGCTTGCCTCTGAGTCGGTAACGACGTGAGGCTGTCCGTTGACCTTGATTGTCTTGCCCTCGAAGTAATTGGACGATGCTTTGGAGGCACGTTCACGCAGAGCCTCGCGGGTTTCGTGTTGGAGAGCATTGGTAAAGTCCGCATAACTCTCGTTGGCGATAACGGTAAGCACGTTGATGTCGTGGACGGAGTCGCCGAGCAATTCCTTATCCTGACGTATGCCGTTGCGGTCAACGGCTATACGCAAGCCACGTCCAACCTCCTGACGTTTGTTGGTGGTTGAATTGCTATGACGCAGAGTGCAGATTTGAAACACGTTGGGGTTATCCCAACCCTCGCGGAGAGCGGAGTGAGAGAAGATGAAACGCGTGGGTTCATCGAAACTCAGCAGGCGTTCCTTGTCGCGAAGAATAAGGTCGTAGTCCGATGCTTCTTCCGACACGTCGGAGCCGCGTTTCGTTTTGGTATCGACCATTTTCCCTTTCTTGTCAATGGAGAAGTAACCTCGGTGAGTCTGATAAGGTGCGAACCTCCGCAGATATTCGTTGTAGTCTTCATCCCAGATGTGGAATTCTTCATTGACAAGACGAGCGTATTCTTCCTCGAAAATCTTTTGGAATACACCTTTGACCGGCTCTCCGTTGTCGTCATACTGACGATACTTAGCCACTTCGTCGATGAAGAAGAGCGACAGGCATTTAATCCCTTTCTTAAACAGCTTACGCTCACGCTCGAAGTGGGCTTTGATTGTCTCGCGGATTTGAACGCGCTGCATGTGCAGTTCGTTTGTGTCGCCGACGAGATCGCCTTTGCGTAGCGTTACGCCGTTGGTGAATGTAACGTATGGTGTGGGCTGTGTATTTGAGCCGGGGAAAATCTCGGCTATGTCATAGCCACGATATTGCTCCAAGTCGTTGGATTCTACAAATAGTGAATCACCCACACCAAGAGTTTTGAAATGACGGCGAGGCTCACCGGAAGCGTTCTTAACCTCGATGCAGATTCGTGCCATCGGGGGCTTGCTTGGTGAGAGGATAATGTTTTCGAGATACATATATCCGTTTGTGCCTCGCAGGTTTTTCAGTTCAAAACCTATCACCTTAATGCGCTTGACAAGACGTTCGCGGTAAGCGTCGAGCGCGTCGAGGGCATAGACTGTATCGTGTTTGGTGCGGTGAGTCGCTGAGTAATTCAGCACGAACAGCGGATTGAATTTTTTGAGGGCCGCCTGTGTAGCAGCACCCTCCATCTTCTGCGGCTCGTCCATAATGATGATTGGGCGGTTAGCCGCAATCACATCAATAGGACGACGGGAAGCGAACTCGTCACGCTTCGAGTAAATGATGCGGCTTTCCTTTGAGCGGCCACCCTCTTTGAGGGAAGCGGCGAAAGCCTGGGTATTTATGATCATCACGTTCAGCCCGGCATCTTGCGAGAACTGGTCGAGCTGATTGAGGTTCGAGCTGTTGTAGACAAACCAACGTGCTTTCTTGCCGTACTGCTCCATGAAATGTTCCTCAAGCATACGGAAAGATTTGGCTACACCTTCGCGGATGGCGATGCTCGGCACAACGATGATGAACTTCGACCAACCGTAGAGTTTGTTGAGTTCAAACATCGTCTTGATATAGACGTAAGTCTTGCCCGTGCCGGTCTCCATCTCGACATCAAGGTTCACGGCACCGAGTCCGTCTACCTTAGTCAGCGATTTTGAAAGAGGCACACCTGCCGAAGTCTGTACGGCGTGGAGATTTTCAAGCAACTGCTTGGAGGATAACTCCACGTCAGCATTTCGGTAACCGTCATCGTCAAGCATCTCACGCATAGTGCCTGCGGCAAGTTTACCCAAGTCGCGGCGATAGTGAGCATTGTCGCGATTTGGTTGCCCGGTGAATATGGCGGTAGTATTGCTGACCGCATCCGTCTGGTAGCCCTGAATCTTAAACTTGAACTTCATTGCGTTGCTCCTCCTTTTTGCAATAAGAACAGATGTTTTTGCATCTCAATCTCCTGACGCAGCTCTTCTTCAGATGGCAGGACGGTTAGATATTTTGACGCAAAAAGCTGCTTGCTACCATTGAGCATAGAATATTTTGCAATGTCCTCACTTGTTTCTGCACAAAGCAATATGCCAATGGTTGGGTTATCCCCTTGAGTACGTTTCAGGTCATCGTACATACGGACATACATATCCATCTGTCCGACATCCTGATGCGTTATCTTTGTAGTCTTCAGGTCAATAAGAACAAAGCATTTCAGCAAGTAGTTATAGAACACGAGGTCAATGTAATAGTCGCCTGCATCAGTCACAATGTGCTGCTGACGTTCTACAAATGCGTATCCTTTGCCAAGTTCCATAAGGAACTGCTGGAGATGGGTGATAAGAGCGCTCTCAAGCTCACTTTCTGTATATGTGGCATCTTTTGCAATACCGAGAAATTCCGTCACTACTGGCGACTTTATATACTGTTCGGGTGTAATGACAACATTATCCTTTGCAGTCAACCGATTCATTTCGTCAGAAACCGCATCTTTATCGGAAGAGGCTAACAGACGGTGGTAATACTGCGAGCCGACATTTCTTTCCAGAGTCTTTACCGACCACATTTGCTGAGCGGCTTCGTCCATATACCACAATCTGGCTTTCTCATTTTTCTCTCCGAGAATTGCCTGAATATGAGACCATGTGAGATTTTGCAGACGCGTCTGCAAAATCTTTCTGTCTGGGAAATAGATATATAGCTGGCGATAATAAGCCAATGCTCGTGGACTATACCCTTTACCAAGGTCAAAGGTCAACTGAGAAGACAGTTCCTTCAACAGATTAGTACCATATTCAG
>JAIDXU010000326.1 GCA_029058455.1 Paramuribaculum sp. | reverse complement strand
ATATAAGAGAGGATAAATGTGGCGGGGGATCTTGACGTGGCTGTTGGTTTGCGTGGGGTTTCTCAGTGTGGAGGCTCAGGCTATTGATGTAGACGGAGAGCGGATGCGATGGGAAGCCGGTTTGGGTGCGGGTCTCAACAATGACGGCTTTGAGTGCGACCTCAGCGTGGCTTTTTTCTCGGTGCAATATGTGGGTATCAAGGTCGGTCTCGGAGTAGCGGGCGAAATTATGGAGCTTCAGGATTGGTGTGACGATGAGTATCCGTCATACGATGACTATGCCGTGAGATTTAAATTTAATCCTGCCGTAGTGTTGCGAACTCCGAGACTTGTCAAGCTCCGAAATAGTGATTATGGATTTTATCTCTTTGCCGAGCCGGGTATAGTGCTCTCGCCGGGTGCAAGTGGAAGCCGTAATGCCAAAACCTTTCGTTGGGATATGAAATGCGGCATAAATTTTCAGGCCGACCGGTTTATAGCCACTCTCGGCTATGGTGTTTCAAATTTCAGCTTATATTCGGGTGACCCGATTAACCATTGGGGATTTCCCGACAAATCCGACTATAATACTCACACCGTTTATATCTCTGCCGGTGTTAAGTTTTAACTGTTAAAGTATTGTGATTATGAAAAGTAGTATGGTTACGATCCTGATAGTATGCGTGATTTATTGCATTATCATGTCGCCTGTCAATAGCGCGCTCAAAAAACGTGTGAGTAGCAAGGGATTGATGTTTCTCTATCAGTTTTTGATTGGCTTCGCAATCCTGATGATTCTTTATTTTATAGCTGATCTGATCGGCTACGGCATTTGGGATTAATATTTGGTGGAATCTGAATAGGGTTCCATGTGAATATTGATAATCGAGTTGTCGCCAAAGACTCGTCTGATTTCATTTTCAGCCGCGGTAGCTTTTTCATGAGCTTCGGTAAGGGTGAGGTTACCGTCCATTTTGGCATGAAGGTCAACGGCAATTCCGTTGCCTATGCGGCGGGTGCGGAGATTATGCACAAACTTTATTCCGGGCACACTCATCACCAGCCTTACGATTTCATTCTCTTTCTCCTCGGGCAGAGAGGCTTCGAGCAGCTCGCTTATGCAAGGCTTGGCTATGTCATAACCGCTCTTTATAATCAGAAAACTTACAACAATAGCGGCTATCGGGTCAAGAATCCTCCATCGGTCGCCTAAAAACATGGCACCCGAAATGCCTATAAGTGTTCCCAATGAGGATATGGCGTCGCTGCGGTGATGCCACGCGTTGGCGACCACAGCCTGCGAGTCAAGCTTCTTGCCGGCTTTTAAAGTGTAATGATATAGCCACTCTTTTGATAATATGGAGACTATGGCCACAATCAGAGCCAACATCGTGGGGCGCTCCAATGATTTTCCGTTTAGGCTGTCTATAACTGATTCAATGCCGCTTATCATCAGACCTATACCGGCACCAATCAATAATAAGCCTATGATAACGGTGGCTAAGGTCTCAAACTTGCCATGTCCGTAAGCGTGGGTCTTATCCTTTGGCTTTCCGGCAATCTTGACAAACACGAGAACTATTGCGTCAGAAATAAAATCGCTCAGTGAGTGAACCGCGTCTGCAACCATGGCCGAGCTTTTGCCGACAATGCCGGCAATAAACTTCAGCACAATCAATATTACATTAACGGCTGACCCTATGAGCGTAACGGTATATATTTCCTTTTCGCGCGTTTTCATCATTATCGGATAGTCGAAACAGCTTCTGCGTGAGTTGGTAAGAAGTCATGTTTGCAGGTCGCAAAATTACAGACAAATTTCGGTCTTTCCAAATAATGCCCCTTATTGCCATCGGGAGATAATATAAATTGAACTTTTGCTATGGTAATCTATGTTAATAACCTCATGGCACGCCAAATCTTTAAAATTGTAATCTCTTGCATAGTAAGGAAAAGTGTGATAAATTTGCGCTGTCAAAAGGAACTTGATTTTCGATTGAAAAATTAGTAATAGTCCTCCTCCCAAAAACTATGAACGAGATTCCCTCTATGCCACTCGCACCATCTTCTCAAGACAACGAGATAATAATTTATCAGCCTGATTCAACCGTAAAGCTTGAAGTCCGTCTGGAGAATGAGACTGTGTGGCTGACCCAGCAGCAGATGTCAGAACTGTTCCAAACTTCCAAACAAAATATAAGCCTTCACGTCAACAATGTTTTTAAAGAAGGTGAACTTGACAGGAATTCAGTTGTCAAGGAATCCTTGACAACTGCCTCCGATGGTAAGAAATATAATACAAAGTATTATAACCTTGATGTGATTATATCTATTGGCTATAGAGTAAAATCTCTGAGAGGAACGCAGTTTCGTCAATGGGCTAATAAAGTATTGAAGGACTATCTTATGAAAGGATATGCTGTTTCTCAACGCTTTGAGAGGTTGGAATATCGAATGGCAAAAACCGAGGAAAAGATTGATTTCATTCTTAACACGTCGCTGCCTCCAAAAGAGGGAATTATCTTCGACGGGCAGATATTTGATGCCTACACCCTGATGTGCGATCTCATACGCAGCGCCAAGAACCGTATCATTGTGGTTGATAATTATATTGATGAT
>JAIDXU010000325.1 GCA_029058455.1 Paramuribaculum sp. | reverse complement strand
TCCCATATCGGGACTCCGCGGCGATATGCGACGGCAAAGTTATAATTAATTTTCAAACAACATCCATCTCTTTACAAAAAAAATTCAAGGGGAGAGATGCAAAAAGAGTTGCGGTCGATGACCACAACTCTTTTTCTGTCGGGGTGAGAAGATTCGAACTTCCGACCACACGCCCCCCAGACGCGTACTCTAACCTGGCTGAGCTACACCCCGATTTCGGGTTACATTTTCAACATCTTTGCGGCTTGACTACCGCTCTGTCTCAAATGCGTTGCAAAGGTAGGCACTTTTTGAATTGTGTGCAAATTTTTCGGCAACTTTTTTCTAAAAATTTTTCTCTTTTCTTTAGCCCAAATCACGGCATTTTCTTTATAACATTGACTCATTGCAGATTAACAAATCCGCACATAAAGCCCTCATGAATGGGTATTGATGACAGCAAGGGCAACATTGTGGAGACCGTCGCCATAACGCTTGTCGAACATATCATAAGCGTCGTGGGGATATGTGATGCGCAGGGTCATAAATTCCTCAACCTGCTTGTCGGAAATCACGCGGTCGAAGTCGGTAAACAGATTATCATAGATCAGCTCGGCAATATGATTGTAGACAGTGGTCTGCTTGATAGAGCGAATCCTTGCGATGTCAGCCACCGAATATTGCCTATTGAGAAGAAACAGTGTGTCGTGAATAGATTTATGGGCCTTGAGCTGACTGTCGGGCAATGAGAGCTCCTTATAAATCTGTTTTACAAACGGCCTCCAGAACATCACGGCGCGGATGTCGTTAATGCCCTCGATAGCGGCAAACTGATCGAGAGTGCGCGGCATTGTCTTGGCAATGGTTTCGAGGGCCGGATCGCTGACCACATATTCAGGCGGCCAACCCGATTTAACGGCAAGCTCACTGCGCAGTTGCTTGAGCTTGTCGAGCAGAGATGGCTTTTCACGAACAAATTTCTTAGCAGCACGCGACTCATAGAGCATTTCAGGATCGGCAAGCATCAGAGGCTCGTTGGAATCGAGCAGCGACCGCCCGTAGGGGGTAACGGTGAGACGGTTGCCGTTGTCGTAGGCTATCTCCACAATGCCTGTCTGAATCATTTGCAGTATTATCGACTGCCAGTAACCGTAAGACAGGTCGCGCCCGGCGCCATAGGTTTTGATGCGGTGCAGTCCACGCGAAATAATATCAGCCTTTACCGAGCCTCTCAGCACGTCGACAAGCATATTGGCTCCCACCGACGAGCCGCTCCTTATTATAGCCGAGAGAGCTTTTTTAACCGGAATGAGGGCATTGATTTTGGCGGGAGGATTGAGACACACGTCACAGTTGCCGCAATCACACGGAGCATGTTCGTTGAAGTAACTGAGCAACACCCTGCGGCGACACACCGGCGACTCGACATATTCTTTCATGCGATTGAGCTTCTCCCGGTTGATCTCCTCCTGCCCCGACTCGCTGATAAACTTTTCAATGGTGATGATGTCGCTCACCGAATGAAACATTATAGTCTCGGCAGGAAGTCCGTCGCGCCCGGCACGTCCTATTTCCTGATAATAGGATTCGATGTTGGGAGGCATATTGTTGTGGACTATCCAACGGATGTTCGACTTGTCGATACCCATTCCGAAAGCCACCGTAGCGCATATCACCTGAAGTTTCCCTTCGCGAAAGCGGCGCTGCGCCTCCATACGGCTGTCGGCCGAAAGCCCGGCATGATAAACCGCCGACGAAAAACCTTTTTTAATCAACTCGGCATTGATCGACTCGGCGCTCTTGCGGGTAAGGGTATAGACAATTCCCGAGTCATAGGGGTGAGCCTCGATCAATCGGCTTATGACATTGATTCTCCCCTTCAGCCCCGGGTTGGGCATCACATTGAGCGAAAGATTGGGGCGGTCGAATGAGCTGACAAACAAGGCCGGCGAGCTGAGCGAAAGCTGCCTGGCAATATCCTCACGGGTGAGTTTGTCGGCCGTGGCCGTGAGCGCCATAATGGGAATCGAGGGCCACTGCTGTTTAAGGGCGCCGAGACGAGTGTAATCGGGTCGGAAGTCATGCCCCCACCGCGATATGCAGTGAGCCTCATCAATGGCTATGAAGCTGATTTTAACATCCCTCGACCAACGCCCCATCTCCACCAGCAATCTCTCGGGAGAAATGTAGAGCAATTTCACCTTACCCTGATAGAGGGCATCGAGAGTGGCACGGTTTTCGGCTTCGGGCATGGTGGAATTGATCGTTGCGGCCGGAATACCATTGGCTCTGAGCGCGGCTACCTGATCGGCCATAAGCGAAATAAGAGGCGACACCACAATGGCACACCCCTCACTCATCAGAGCCGGAATCTGGAATGTAATCGATTTTCCGCCACCCGTCGGCATCAATACTATGGTGTCTCTGCCAGACATCACCGACGTTATCACGTCGAGTTGCATGGGTCGGAAGGAGGTATAGCCATAAAACCTCCTCAAAAACATCAATGCCCGCGATTGGAGAGAATCGTTTTGAGTCATAATCAGTCGGAGAGGGGTCAGAAAGCGTTTTTCTCACCCACGATAGCGTTATAGACCGTGCGGAACATGATTTTCATATCGAGCAGCAGACTCCAGTGTTCGATATACCACATATCAAATTCCACACGCTTCTCCATCTGCCACAGCTCGCGGGTCTCGCCACGATAGCCGTTGACCTGAGCCCAGCCGGTAATGCCCGGCTTGACGGTGTGGCGCATCATATATTGATCGATGAGACGCGAATACTGCTCGGTGTGGCGCAACATGTGGGGGCGAGGACCGATTACCGACATGTCGCCCTTAAACACATTCCAGAACTGCGGCAGCTCGTCGATGGAGGTGTGGCGCAGAATATTGCCCAGACGGGTCTTGCGGGGGTCATTTTTGGTGGCTTGGGCCGTATCGGCGGTAGTGTTGACTTTCATGGTGCGGAATTTCAGACACTCGAAGTCCCTGCCCCGATAGCCGGTGCGCTTCTGACGGAAAAACACCGGGCCGGGCGAACTGATTTTAATGGCAATTCCCACCGGTATCAACACCAGAGGCGACATAATCAACGCCACCGCGCTGACCACAATATCAAAGGTGCGCTTAATGACCCGGTTGGCACGGCGCTTCAAGGGATTGGCCTTTGACGCAAGCACCGGCATTGGGCCGAGAGCCGTGAGGGTAAATCCGCGGGTTATGAAACGGGTGAGACGCGGCACATAATAAAATCGCGCCATATTGTCGTCGGCTATCCTGATAACCCGCTGGAGGGCCTCCTCGTTTTCGCCCGAGAGGGCATAGAATATCTCGTCGATCTGCGCTTCCTTTACATATTCTTCCAGCCGGGAGAGATCGCCGCGATAGAGTTCGGGGTCGACATGTTCGGAACACTTATCGTCAAAAAATCCCATAAACTTATATCCGAAACCGTTTTCCGAGCGAAACTCATCCTGAAGCCTTCGGGCCGTGGTATTGGTGCCGACTATCACCACGCGGCTGAAATTCTTACCTCGCCGGCGATAGGTTTTGAGAATAATGCGGCTCAGAAGCCACCACAGCGGCAGCGCCACAAAACAAATGCAATAGAACTCTGCGAAGAGGGTCCAATAGAAATCTATACCTATTATATAGAGTGAGGCAATAAACAAAACGGCATGCGACACCACCGCCCTCAATGAATTGGCGGCCACATGATCCATCTGAATAGAGCGGATTTTGTGAGTGGTCGACATCCAGTAGGCCACGGGTAGATACACCAGGTTGACAAGCAACCACGCGGTGCGCCCCCCCTGAGTGTGGAGCAGGGTGGGGAAATGCCATACCGTTACAAATGCAAGGTTGATAATCAAGAAATCAACTGCAGTGAAGATATAGTGGATATATCTTCCGTATCGGCCTCTTTGATTAATACCGGTCATCTTATGTGATATAGATTGGAGGGGGCATTTGTCCCGGCGGAGAAACCGTGATTGTTTCCCCGCCGGTCAATGCTGTGCTATTTCAGCGGCAACAGATATATTCCGCCTTTTTTAACCTTTACGGTCTATCAGTTTGATTTTTTCCTCAAGGGCCTTGATGTCATCCTTGATACGCTGGGTTTTGCGCTCAAGCTCTTTCACCATCATGTCGCCGCTCTTTGATTTCGAGCTGAGGAAGCCGAGATTGTTTTCATAGGTGTGGAGCTCCTGACGAC
>JAIDXU010000324.1 GCA_029058455.1 Paramuribaculum sp. | reverse complement strand
AAGTAGTCGTGACCGGCTGGCACGGGAGTGTGAACTGTATAGAGGCCAGAAGCTCTTACGAGCTCGAGAGCTGTGTTGAAGTCAAGGTGCTGTTCCTGAACATAGTCAACAAGACGCTGGAGGTTGAGCAGAGCGGCATGACCTTCGTTGCAGTGATAGAGCTCAGCTTTCACACCGAGTTTCTTAAGCATGAGCACACCGCCGATACCGAGGAGGTATTCCTGTTTGAGACGGTTTTCCCAGTCACCGCCATAGAGACGCTGGGTAATCCAACGGTCAAACTCCGAGTTCATGTCGAAGTCGGTGTCGAGGAGATAGAGTTTCATGCGACCCACATTCACTCTCCAAACATGAGAGTAAACTATGCGGCCGGGATAAGGCACTTCGAGAATCATGGGCGAGCCATCTTCTTCAAGCACCTGCTCGATGGGGAGCTGATTGAAGTTCTGGGCTTCGTAGTTGGCGATCTGCTGACCGTCAACCGAAAGAGTCTGTGTGAAATAGCCGTAACGATAAAGGAAACCTACAGCGGTCATGTCGATGCATGAGTCTGAAGCCTCTTTGATATAGTCGCCGGCAAGCACGCCGAGACCACCGGAGTAGATTTTCAAACAGTTGCAGAGACCATATTCCATCGAGAAGTAGGCGATGGGAGCCACATCTGTGCGCATCGGTTTTTCCATATATGCCTTGAAGTCGGCATAGGTACGTTCGATACGCTCCATCATAGCGGCATCTTTGGAGATTTCGAGCAGACGCTCGGCGCTGAGGCGCTGGAGCACCATCACGGGGTTTTCACCGGTGTTTCTCCAAAGATCGGGATTAAGGTCACGGAAAAGTGATTTAGCCTCACTGTTCCATACCCACCAAAGGTTTTTGGCAAGAGTATCAAGACAGCGAAGCTTGAGGGGAAGTTCGGCATTGACGGTTACATCACGCCATGCAGGAGAGTTGGTGTTGCTTACTTGAATTTTCATAAGCTTTTGTTAAGGATATAATTATCTGAAATGTTATTTCTTTATTATTGGTCGGAGAGATCAGTTTCTTGCTTTTTCGTTTTTGATTGCGATTGCAAAGGCTTCAAGATAGAAAGCTATGAAATTGCTCCATGAAGCTCGTGCGGCAGTGGCACGGGCGGCCTCGGAGATTTCAGCCAGTTCGGCGGCCTTATCGTCAATCAGGAAACGGAGCGACCGGGCGATAGTGTCAACAACCGCATCATAATTGGAGTCGGTTCGGCCTATCACATTCACGCCGCTTATTTCAAATGTCGGTTCGGAAGTCGACATCACCCACTGGCCGAAACCTGAGAGTGATGTGGTTACGGTGGGCACTCCGAAAGCCACGCTTTCAAGAGGTGTATATCCCCACGGTTCGTAATAAGATGGGAACACGGTGGCATCCATACCTATGAGCAAGTCATAATAACTCATATTAAAGATACCGTCGGTGCCGTTAAGGTAGCATGGCACGTCGATAACGGTGAGGTTTCCACCATTGTTGAACCCAAGCTGATGAATACGCGACAGAACGGCGTCATACTCGGGATTGTTAAGCTCGTGAGTGATAACGCAATCGTTCAGACGATCATGCTTTCCCTCAGCGACTGCGGTTGCTATATCAGCGCGGGGAGCCTTGACCCATGCGGGCACCATTATAAAAGCTATCACTTTGCGTGATTCACCGGCAATGTCATTACGCAGATGATTAAGGGCGTCGAGCATTACGTCGAGACCTTTGTTGCGATATTCACAACGGCCTGAGGTGGCTATAATGAAAGTGTCGTCATCGTATTTCTCACCGGTGAGAGCCGAGGCGACTTCAAGCATACGGGAGCGGGCGGCACGACGGCTTGCGGCAAATTGACGTTTGCCGGGCACAAAATTCATTTCAAATCCATTGGGAGTCACCACGTCAGGGCGACGATCGAGCAACTGCTCACACTCGCGGGCTGTAACATCGCTCACGGTGGTGAAGCAATCGGCCTGATGTGCTGCAGCTTTCTCAAGCGAATGTTTCGACTGCATGTTCAACTCCCCTGCCATCTGATCGCCGTTATATCCCGGCAGATAATCATAGAGAGGCTTGCCGTTGCCGCAAATCGAGCGGCCTATACTGGTGGCATGGGTAGTAAACACGGTTGCTACCTCGGGAAGATGATCCTTAATATAGAGGAGTCCCATGCCGGTAGTCCATTCGTTGAACTGAGCTACGATATTTCCGGCGGGAGCATTAAATCGGGCGATGCTTTCCATCACCATCGCCGAAGCGAGAGCAAACGCACAAGCTTCGTCATAGTCACCATAGGCATGAAGGGAATCAACCTGGTAAAGATCCCACATGCGTCCATAGAACTCGTTTTTGTGAGCGTAGAGTGAATCAAATTTCACAAGCACTGCCACAGGTCTTCCCGGCACTTCCCATCTACCTACTCTCACCTCAATTCCATAAGGGAGTTGAGCAGCCTTGCGCCATGCTTTGAGCAGTGACGGCACCGGCGTAAACACAGGGCACGGGTTGGAGTCTGACCAAACGTCAGGACCTACAAATATCAATCTATCCTTATATAAATCATGAAGGGTTTTGGCTTTTGTTGACAGCACTGTATAGATGCCGCCAACTTTATTACACACTTCCCAACTGGTTTCAAACAGAAGGTCGATATTGTTATCTTGTTGTTCCATGGGCAAATAAGCTCAAGAAAGTTTTAGTTTTGACGCTAAAATTAGGTTTGGTATAAATTTTAGCGCTGCAAAGTTACAATTTTTTCCCGGTTTGGCACTCCAACTTTGCTATAAATCGTGATTTCTCTTCAAA
>JAIDXU010000323.1 GCA_029058455.1 Paramuribaculum sp. | reverse complement strand
CCACCTTACAGTAGAGGAATGGGCCGATGTGCAGGAAGCTGCTGCGTGCGGAACTGCTGCTGTGGCCTCTCCGATAGCACGTATAGATGATCTTGACCGTAATATCCAATATCAGATTTCAAAGAACGGAGAACCGGGACCTGTCACAACAGCTCTTTATAACAAGCTTCGCGCAATTCAGCTTGGCGAAGAGCCCGATATTCATAACTGGAATACTATTGTTGAATGACAGCACAGGATATTATAGATAAATATTATCTCGCAGAAACCAATCTGCGAGATATTTATATGACACATTGCGGGGCTGTGACAGCTCTTGCCTTGACGATCGCGGCACAGCACAGGCTTAAGCTTTCAACCGACGAAATCTATAATGCCGCAATGCTCCATGATATAGGCATTTTTCTAACCGACGCTCTTTCGATCGGATGCACCGGCAAAGAACCTTATATCAGGCATGGAATACTGGGAGCAAAGCTGTTGCGCGACAACGGCTTTGATGAGAAATATGCCCGTGTTGCTGAGCGTCACACCGGCTCAGGTCTCACGGCAAAGGAAATCGAGCAACAGAATCTGCCTTTGCCTCATGAGAATTTCTTTCCTATAACTCAGCTTGAGCGCCTTGTGTGTTACGCTGACAAGTTTTTCAGTAAAAGCGGAAAGGGAGGCATCAAACCGCTCCGTGAGGTGAGAGAGCAGTTGGCTCGCTTCGGCGAGGAGCCGTTGCGCAGGTTTGATTCACTCCATAAGGAGTTTGCCGTGTTGGTGACCTGTCAGTGAGTGAATTTTTTTATGACATGAATACCGGGTCGGTTGTGTAGTGTGAATACTGCCAGCTGACCCGTTTCTTCGTTTTTATATCTGAAATGATAGTAGTCTTGGCCGGCAAAATCGGTTGTAACCGTGGCCTTGGTAGGGGCGCTGGGTGACATGCTGTCACCGTGACCGCGGGTTATCCGCTCGATTATCTCCACGTCAAAGCCCGACAACTTCACGGCTATGCTATATGCGCCGTCGGTTGCTATCTTGCCGTTAAGGCCGTGGCGGCATATCTTTACGCTGCCGTCGTCGAGACATGTCAGCTCGATTTCTTCGTCAGTGGGCTCTGATTCGGTTTCTAAAATTCCGGGATAGAGGAATGTGCGCACCTCACCCTTTTGGGCCGGTTTGACGCAAAGACCAAGCACTGCGGCAGCTACAAGGGCACATATCACATAGAACTCAACCGAGCCGATAAATTCGCATATTATCATTTTGTTATATCCGTTTTATTAATGTTGGAAATATGGAGGGGAGTTATCTATAAAAATTTAGACGACTTGTTATAAACAAGCCGTCTAAACAGGGGAAATGTGTGGGGGTGAGTATGGGGATTCGAACCCTAGACCTTCGGAACCACAATCCGACGTTCTAACCAACTGAACTATACTCACCATTTAATATGTCATAACGGGTTGACAATCGCTATTGTTTTCCCTTTTTGTTTTGACGCTGCAAAGGTAGGCATTAATTTTTGACTGACCAAATTTTTTCTCCACTTTTTGCACTTTATTCATCAATTGAGTAATCGATGAAATCGTTGAGAGGCTTAATCATTCTGAAACGCTCGTTTACAAGTTCAACCCAGTCGCCTGAGGTGAGCTGAGATAACGATAGCGGAGAAAATTTGCCAATATCCTTAAGTCTGAGCAATTCGATATTCTTATGGTCGCGCGGCCATCCTTTTGGTGCGGTTTTGAGTTTCTCGCCTACCCAGTCGGGATAATATTTCTTGATGTCGGGTAATGATATTATCTCCTCAAACTCTTCGATATTGTCGACTATTGCGTGACGCAGCTTGGCGATTACCGGCGAAGGAGGGCAGTAGATTCCACCATAACAACCGTTGTCGGCCAGAACCGGAGAGCCGATATGGAGATAATATCCTGAGTATGGCGCGTCTTTGCCGTGAACGGAGATAGAGGCTGAGAAAAATATCTTGTAAGGGGTTTTGTCGGATGAGAATCTCGTGTCGCGGGCAAATCTGTGTGTGACACGG
>JAIDXU010000322.1 GCA_029058455.1 Paramuribaculum sp. | reverse complement strand
AGAATAGAGCAACGATGTGAAAGTTCATCATCGTTGGCCGGATTAAACTCTGAGATAACCTTACGTATCTGCTTCACATATTTAATGGGAGGATAGACGGGAGTAGCCGGTACGGTAAAGGCCACGAGCACACCCGCGATTGTGGGATGAACACCCGAGTTGAGGAACAAAAACCAAACTACACCGCCGAGAAGCAGATAGAAAAGTTTTGATTTGATATGCAATCTTGCGCCGAGAAGCAATACTCCGAGCACTATGGCGGCATAGAGCAGATACATCAGTTCGAGGTGTGAGGAATAGCAGGTGGCAATAACTATAATGCCGCCTATATCATCGGCCACGGCAAGAGTTGTCAGAAAGACTTTGAGCGACACAGGCACTCTTGAACCGAGCAGAGTGAGCACACCGAGCGAGAATGCAATATCAGTGGCCATTGGTATGGCGGCGCCGCCGGTGTAATCGGTACCCTGAGCCAGATAAAGATAGATGAGCACCGGAAAAAGCATACCTCCGATCGCACCCATGATAGGTAGAAGCGCCTGCTTAATGCTTGAAAGTTCACCAACGAGAACCTCGCGCTTGATTTCGAGACCTATCGAGAAGAAGAATATAGCCATGAGAGCGTCGTTGATAAACTCAAGCACGCTCATGGGTTCTCCACTGTGGCTAAAGAGATTGAAGTCTCCAACCTGAAGTCTTATCTGCTGATTCCAAAAGTCGAGATAATAGCCGTTGATAGCGGGGATATTTGCTATAATGAGGGCCAGAATGGTGGCTAAAATGAGCATGTTGCCACCGGTGGCATGACGCTTGATGGTCTGCGCGGCGGCATACATCACTCCGCTGCGTCGGGGCTCATATTCCTCACAAGAGTTATTTTTGCTCATAATGGCGGGAATTTTGGTTAATAAGTTGGAAATTTATTATCAGTCGAGTTTAAGCACGGCCAGGAATGCTTTTTGAGGCACCTCCACCGAGCCGATCTGTTTCATACGTTTCTTACCTTTCTTCTGCTTTTCAAGAAGTTTGCGTTTGCGCGATATGTCGCCACCGTAACACTTGGCCGTTACATCCTTACGCACAGCCTTGATAGTTTCGCGTGCAATGATTTTGGCTCCGATGGCGGCCTGAATGGCAATATCAAATTGCTGACGGGGTATCAGCTCCTTGAGTTTCTCACACATGCGACGGCCGAAAGTCATGGCATTGTCAACATGGGTAAGAGTGGAAAGTGCGTCGACACTTTCGCCGTTGAGCAATATATCGAGTTTCACCAGCTTGCTCTCGCGGAAGTCATGAATATGATAGTCGAACGAGGCATAGCCTTTGGATATGCTTTTGAGTTTGTCGTAGAAGTCGATAACGATCTCACCCAGAGGCATGTCGAAAATCATCTCCATGCGGTTGCCGGAGATATATTCCTGTTTCACGAGTTCTCCTCGCTTGCCGAGACATAGAGTCATTATCGGTCCGATAAATTCGGCAGTGGTGATCACCGAAGCACGGATATAAGGCTCTTCGATATGGTCGATGAGAGTGGCGTCGGGCAATCCGGATGGATTATGCACCTCGGTCATCACACCTTTTTTATCATATACGCGATAGCTTACGTTAGGCACGGTGGTAATGACATCCATGTCAAACTCGCGGCCAAGACGTTCCTGCACGATCTCCATGTGGAGCAACCCGAGAAATCCGCATCTGAATCCGAAGCCGAGAGCCATCGAGCTTTCAGGCTGAAATGTCAGTGAGGCATCATTAAGCTGCAATTTTTCAAGCGACGCGCGAAGATTCTCGAAATCTTCGGTCTCGATGGGATATACACCGGCAAACACCATCGGTTTTACCTCCTCAAAGCCTTCGATTGCTTTGTCACAAGGATGATCGACATGGGTTATCGTATCACCGACTCTCACTTCGCGTGAGGTCTTTATGCCTGAGATGATATATCCTACATTGCCGGCCGAAAGTTCGTTGCGCGGCGACATGTTGAGTTTAAGCACACCGATTTCGTCGGCGTGATACTCCTTGCCTGTCGACACAAATTTTACAAAATCATTGGTCTTGATAGTGCCGTTGACAATTTTAAAATAGGCTATGATGCCACGGAAAGGGTTAAATACCGAGTCAAAAATCAAAGCCTGGAGCGGAGCCTTAGGATCGCCTTTGGGCGCGGGAACACGCTCGACGATAGCTTTGAGCACTTCGTCTACACCAAGTCCTGTCTTACCGCTGGCGCGAATAATCTCGCTTCGGTCACAGCCCAGCAATTCCACAATCTGATCTTCCACTTCCTCAGGTTTGGCGCTGTCAAGGTCAACCTTGTTGATCACCGGAATAATCTCAAGATCATTATCAATGGCCATATAGAGATTGGAAATAGTCTGAGCCTGAATACCCTGTGAGGCGTCGACAATCAGGAGAGCACCTTCACAGGCCGCGATAGAGCGTGACACCTCATAGGAGAAGTCAACGTGTCCCGGAGTGTCAATGAGATTGAGCACATAATCCTCGCCATCGAGGTTATAATTCATCTGAATGGCATGGCTCTTGATTGTGATACCGCGCTCGCGCTCCAGATCCATATCGTCGAGCACCTGCGCCTGCAGATCCTTACCGCCTACGGTATTGGTATATTCAAGCAAACGATCGGCAAGTGTGCTCTTGCCATGATCAATGTGAGCTATGATACAAAAATTGCGTATATGATTCATTGTCGATTTAAAACTTCTGATGCAAAGTTAGCACTAATCCGCCAAATCTCAAAATAAAAAAGTCGGCGCACGCATATATCAAGCGAGAGCATCGCCCGGCTTTAACCGCCGACAATACTCTCGCGTTGTTATAGAAAACTAATTAATTTTCAAGATCAGATCCAGCGTGTGTAAGCGAAATCCTGACGGTGGGGCAGGTTGGGATTAACCGGATAGATGCGGAATGCATAACGGAAAATACCTGCTTCGCGGATACGCTCGTCAATGCTGAAGGTGTCGACGTTGCCTTCTGATTTCACAAGCTTGAAGGGACGGGTGCCGAAGAATTTTTCTTCGCCATCCTCAACCTGACAGATAACAGCCTCTACACCGAGATCCTTTGAAAGACCGTTAGTATCGATTTCCACTGTCATGCTGAGTTTTTCACCTACATTTGAGTTGCCTACGATATTATCAGTCATTGATACAACCTTCACGCCATCCCATGCGGCAACAACTTTTTCTTTCCAAGCCACGATTTCGCGGGCGAGTTTGTAGTTGTCGGCGGCAAGAGCTTTATAACGCTTGTCTTCGGGAGTATAGAAGCGGGTGATATAGTCATTGATCATGCGCTGCATTGTGAAGTGGGGAGCGATGTGACCGATTGAACGCTTGATATACTGAACCCACTCAGGCGAATAGCCTTTGGAGTTTTTGGCGAAATAGAGAGGTATAATCTCGTTTTCGAGCATTGAGTAGATGGTAGCTGCGTCGAGTTTATCCTGCTGGCTCTGGTCGGTATAGGTGCGCTTGTCGGTGAGAGCCCAGCCGGCTTTCTCATCAAAGCGATAGCCTTCATACCACCATCCGTCGAGCACTGAGAAGTTGAGCACACCGTTCATCTCGGCTTTTTCGCCTGATGTGCCTGATGCCTCGAGAGGACGGGTAGGAGTATTGAGCCAGATGTCGACACCGGTCACGAGACGTTTGGCAACAACCATGTTATAGTCCTCAAGGAAGATAATCTTACCGAGGAACTGGGGCATTCTCGAAATCTCCATGATGCGTTTGATAAGGCCCTGACCTGCGCCGTCGGCGGGGTGAGCTTTACCGGAGAAAATGAACTGCACGGGGAACTGATCGTTGTTTACAATCTTGTCGAGACGCTCAAGGTCGGTAAAGAGAAGATGTGCGCGTTTGTAGGTAGCGAAACGACGGGCAAAACCGATGATAAGGGCGTTGGGATTGATGCGGTCGAGAACGCTCATCACTGCGGAGGGATCGCCCTGGTTTGCGAGCCATTTCTGTTTGAAATCACGCTTAACGAAGTTGATGAATTTATTTTTCAGCTGAACGCGCAAATCCCATACAGTTTCGTCGGGTATATCAAAAATGCCTTTCCATGCCTCGGGATCATCCTGATGTTCAAACACCTGAGCACCGAGATTTTCAAGATAACACTGTTTCCACTCTGAAGCAGCCCAAGTAGGCATGTGAACGCCGTTGGTAACATAGCCGACATGGCTTTCTTCCCATGAATAGCCTTTCCAGATACCGGCAAACATTTTCTTTGACACTTCACCATGAAGCCAGCTTACGCCGTTAGCTTCCTGACAGGTGTTGAGCGCGAATACGCTCATTGAGAAACGCTCGTTGGTGTCGGGATTCTCGCGACCCATGTTCATGAGGTCAGACCATGAGATACCGAGTTTTGCGGGGAATTCACCGAGATATTTTCCGAAAAGTGACTCGTCGAAGTAGTCGTGACCGTCTGGCACGGGAGTGTGAACTGTATAGAGGCCAGAAGCTCTTACGAGCTCGAGAGCTGTGTTGAAGTCAAGGTGCTG
>JAIDXU010000032.1 GCA_029058455.1 Paramuribaculum sp. | reverse complement strand
TGGCTACACCGCTGACATTATACGCTTTCTTATTTTTTATCCTTCCCCTGCTATTGGGGTGGGGGGCTGACAGGCTCTGGGCTGACCCTACACAGTTGCCACATCCGGTTGTTGGCTTCGGCAAAATGATTTCGTTTTGTGAGCACCGGTTTAATCACGGCAGTCACCGCGAAATTGCCGGTGCTATAACAGCCGCAAGTCTGATTGCACTTGTTTTTTTGGCGACAGAATTGCTTTTGTTGATTTCAGTTCTTCTACCTCCGATGTTTATAATCGTTTCAGCAATACTTATATTCTATTGTCTTGCAGGCACAACGCTGATTCGGGAGGTGAGAATGGTATTTGAGGCGGTTGACCGATCGGTGGAAGAAGGCCGACGCCAACTCAGCCGCATAGTAGGCCGCGACACCGCCAACCTATCCGCCGACGAAATAAGACGGGCGGCTCTTGAAACTCTTGCCGAAAACCTGAGCGACGGAGTCATAGCTCCCCTTTTCTGGCTCGGAATATTGGGAGTGCCGGGTATGATGGCCTATAAGATGGTCAACACCCTTGATTCAATGATAGGCTATAAAACAGAACGTTACCGCGAGTTTGGATTTGCCGCTGCCAAAATCGACGATTTTGCCAATTATATTCCGGCGCGTCTTACAGCCCTGATAATGATTTTAATGGCGGGCAAAGGTTTCAGCCAACGACTTGAATTTGTAAAACGGTTCGGGCGAAGCCATGCCAGCCCCAACTCCGGTTATCCCGAGGCGGCTCTCGCTTCAATTTTAGATTGCAGATTCGGAGGTACCCACGATTATTTCGGTCAGCCGGTCTACAAGCCCTATATCGGGGTCAATCCCCGCCCTATAACCGACAGCGATCTCAAGCCGGCGCTATCGATCAACCGCATGAGCGAATCGATGGGCGTGGCTGTCGCAGCTCTCCTGATATTGTTCAGAGTTGCACTGCTCGGATTCTGAAAAATAGAAAAGTCTGAGGCCACACCGACTATAAGCCGGGTTATGTCGTTCCGCCGCTGCCGCTATAGCGGGCCTGCGGAAACGTCACGTCATTTATCTTCGCTGCCTACCCCCCGGCAATCGGGCGAGCAACCCTACATGCTGCCGGTATACTTGGCATTGCAACCCATAGGTCGTGCGGCACATCATGTCACCATGCTGTCCGGTGGGCTCTTACCCCACCTTTTCACCCTTACCCCCGCAAAGCGGAGGCGGTTGTTTTCTGTCACGATAGCCCTACCGTCACCGGTAGCTTCCCGTTAGAAAATATGGCGCTCTATGTTGCCCGGACTTTCCTCCCGCCGCTCATAGGTCGGCAGGCGACGCGACATCAGTGTGACCTCAGACAATAAATTTCTTCCTCGCCTACCTGCCTGAAATTTTCAGCAGAAGCGGGGTGAATATCAATTCTTGTTGGCACGCTTACGCTCCAGATCGTCAAGAATAATCTTGCGCAGACGAATGTGGTGGGGTGTCACCTCAACATATTCATCCTCTTTGATATATTCGAGGGCTTCCTCAAGAGAGAACACAACGGGAGGCACTATTTTAGCCTTCTCATCGGCACCGCTGGCTCGCATGTTGGTGAGTTTCTTCGACTTGGTGACATTGACCACAATGTCATTATCCTTGGCATTCTCACCAACCACCTGACCGGCATAGACCTCTTCCTGCGGGAAGATGAAGAATTTGCCACGGTCCTGAAGTTTGTCGATAGCATAGGCATAGGCTGTGCCGGCTTCCATAGCGATGAGCGATCCGTTGGTTCTGCGGTCGATATCACCTTTCCACGGCTGATATTCAAGGAATCGATGAGCCATGATAGCCTCACCTGCCGAGGCGGTAAGCACATTGTTGCGCAAACCTATGATGCCTCGCGACGGAATGGTAAATTCCATCTGCACGCGATCGTTCTGAGTGGTCATCGATACAAGCTCACCTTTACGGCGGGTCACCATGTCGATCATCTTCGAGCTATATTCCTCGGGAACATTGATTGTCAGTGCCTCGACAGGCTCACACTTGCGGCCGTCGATCTCCTTGATGATAACCTGAGGCTGACCAACCTGCAGCTCGTAGCCTTCGCGACGCATGGTTTCGATAAGCACAGAGAGATGAAGCACACCGCGGCCATAAACTGTCCACACATCCTCCTGCGGATCTTTGGTGACACGGAGAGCGAGGTTGCGGTCAAGCTCCTTGATAAGACGGTCGCCGATGTGACGTGAGGTGACATATTTACCGTCGCGGCCAAAGAATGGACTGTCGTTGATTGTGAAAGTCATCGACATGGTAGGCTCGTCGATTGCAATACGGGGCAGAGGCTCGGGATTATTGAGATCGGCCACAGTGTCGCCGATTTCAAAACCTTCAATTCCCACAAGGGCACAGATGTCACCGCTGTCAACACTCGGCACTCTCTTGCGGCCCATACCCTCAAACACATGCAATTCTTTGATGCGCTGACGGGTAACGCTACCATCTTTCTTGCAGAGAGCAATGTCGCTACCTTCCTTGATGGTGCCGCGATGCACACGGCCTATCGCTATTCGGCCTACATAGTTAGAGAAGTCGAGCGAGGTGACGAGCATCTGAGCCGGGCCCTCGAGAGTGGTCGGCTCAGGGATATTCTCGATGATTGCGTCGAGCAGCGCAGTGATGTTATCGGTGGGTTTACGCCAGTCAGTGCTCATCCAGCCCTGCTTGGCCGAGCCATAGAGAGTGGGAAAATCGAGCTGATCTTCAGTGGCGTCGAGGTTATACATAAGGTCAAACACCATCTCCTGCACCTCATCGGGACGACAGTTGGGCTTATCCACCTTATTAATAACGACAACCGGTTTCAGGCCGATTTCAATGGCTTTCTGAAGCACAAATCGAGTTTGAGGCATGGGGCCTTCAAACGCGTCAACGAGCAGCAGACAGCCGTCAGCCATGTTGAGCACCCTTTCAACCTCACCTCCAAAGTCGCTGTGTCCCGGAGTGTCGATAATATTTATCTTGTAGTCTTTGTAATTGATCGACACATTTTTCTACAAAATCGTTATGCCTCTTTCTCTCTCAAGATCATTGTTGTCGAGGATAAGTTCGCCGGTCGACTGATTGTCGCGAAACAGATGTC
>JAIDXU010000321.1 GCA_029058455.1 Paramuribaculum sp. | reverse complement strand
TTTACCCGCCTCTCTTGGCCTTTTTAAGATAAATTTTCTACTCACTTATTTTGCTGCTGCAAACTTAGAGCTTTTCTATCTATAAATCAATCATTTAGCCAACGAGGGGATGACGGCGGCCACAGAAAAACTTTCTATATCATGAAAGCATTTATCACTCACTTTTCCCTAATCTTGATTTTGGAATTAACGGCTCTCGTCTCTAAGGCGCAAACAGTCACTGTCGACGAGATTAGATATCAACTAAACGGAGAGGATGCAACGGCTTTTGTATCCGGTTATACCGACGGCATAACCAAAGCTGACATAAAATCATCGGTGGAATATGATGGCAAAGATTATACCGTCACATCAATCGGCCTACGGGCTTTCCAGTATTGCAGAACCCTGACTGACGTAACAATTCCTAATTCTATAACCTATATCGGCAGCTCAGCCTTCAACAGGTGCGAAAACCTGAGTGAAGTCACTATCCCTAATTCTGTAACCGTTATAGGCTCCGGAGCTTTCAGTTCTTGCTACCTCCTTAAAACAATTACTGTCGACAAGAGCAACGAATCTTATATGGATATTGATGGAGTGTTGTATAACAAGGATGTAACGGCTCTCATACAATGTCCCTGCGCCATTAGTTCTACTTCGATTACAATCCCTGAGTCCGTAACTGAGATCGGTAGCTCAGCTTTCGCCGACTGCAAAAGCCTGACTGAGGTTGTAATTCCTAATTCCGTAACCTATATCGGAAGCTCAGCTTTCTTCAATTGTCAAAGCCTGAAAGAGATTACAATCCCTAACTCTATCTCAACACTCACCGATGGTATTTTCTCTAATTGCAGCAGCTTGACTTCGATAACAATACCCACCTCAGTATCTCGGATCTTCGACAGTGCTTTCGCCTATTGCACAAGTCTGAAAGAGATTACAATCCCTAAATCTGTATTCTCAATCGGTACCATGGCTATCGGATTCTGCAGCAGCCTCCAATCCATTAACGTTGAGGAAAATAATCCGAATTATGCAGATATTGACGGTGTGTTGTATAATAAGGATATCACTACTCTCATACAATGTCCCGGCGCCAAAAACTCGATAACAATTCCTAACTCTGTTATTACACTAGGTAATTGGTCATTTGCTGATTGCGACGCCCTGACAGAGGTAACAATCCCTACCTCTGTAAACATTTTAGGTGACGCGGTATTCCAATATTGCGACGGCCTCACTTCAATGACACTCCCCCCATCGATCAAATCAATCGGTGGCATGGCCTTCTACTGGTGCACCAATCTGAAATCGGTGACAATCCCAAGCACTGTAACCTCGATCGGCAGCAGTGTGTTCGCTGTTTGCGACAACCTGAAAGAAGTGTATTATGCTGCAAAAAATCCTATTGAAGGAAGCTCGTTGATATTCTCTAACTCCGCTTATAGCAATGCCACTCTCTTTGTGCCTGAAACAGCCATTGCCAAGTGCAAGGAAATCGACCCGTGGAAGAACTTCAACAGCATTGTTGCCCACGAATTTCCGGAAGATATTGTTTTAATCGAAGATGTTAACTATCTGCTTAACGAAGACTCCGAAACGGCTACCATTACCGGTTATGACGAAAACATAACAAAGGCTGACATACCTGCCACAGTGGTTGTTAACGGTAAAGAATATACCGTGACCGAAATAGGCACTCAGGCTTTCTATAATTGTTCCAATCTCACCGAGGTGTCAATTCCCAGCACCATAACTAAAATAGGCACTCAGGCTTTCTATAATTGTTCCAACCTGACTTCGGTTAATATCCCCGCCTCGGTAATGATGATCGGCGATTGGGCTTTCGGCCAATGCCTTAGACTCAAAGAACTCATAATCGGCAACTCTGAAACCCCTGTCAACGAGCGAGCAACAGCACTGAGCGCATACCCCGCCTCAGTGACCGCTACCAACTCCGGAACCATAATTGGCATTAGTGCTTTCAACGGTTGTAGTGCCCTGACAGATCTTACAATCGGCAATTCCGTTATTTCTATCGGCCACAGTGCTTTCTTCTCATGCGCCGAACTCACCGCAGTGACAATACCCAATTCAGTCACCTTTATCGGCAACATGGCTTTCGCTTATTGTTCACTGACCTCGGTAACTATTCCCGCATCGGTAACTTCTATCGGCGACGCTGCTTTCCTTTCTTGCTCCAAACTTACTTCGGTAACTCTCCCCGCGTCGGTAACCTCAATCGGCATGACGGTCTTTGCTTATTGCAACGACCTGAAAGAGGTATATTATGCTGCTGAAACTCCCATCGAAGGAGACAATAATATATTCTCTGCCTCTGCCTACGAAAATGCCACTCTCTTTGTGCCTGAAGCGGCCATAGCCAAATGTAAGGAAATTGCCCCGTGGAAGAACTTTGGTAACATTGCCGCCCACAAATTCTCAGGCATTGATGTTGCCGAAGCCAACGAGCCGGTTATCACCCTCACCCCCATGACTATCAATGTTGCGGGTGTGGCCGATGACTGCGAGGTGAGCGTTTATACCCTCGCCGGTCAGATGATCGCCTCTGAAAGAGGCAACTGCTCGGTAGCTGTCGCCAACCGCGGCGTCTATATCGTGAAAGTCGGCTCAAAAACCGTCAAGGTATCAGTGACCCGCTGATCAACCCCGCATAACTAACGAAGCCGGAAGACCGCCTCACCGAGGCAGCCTTCCGGCTTTCTTTTTTGAATCACCCCTACCGGGGTTCTTTTACCGGTGTTGGTTCCATCCACGGGTTATCACCCGCATGGCCGCACCCCCGTATGGCGATGACGATACGTCACGGTCGGCGCGATTAATCGCGCCGCTACACGCGCATTGAAGGAAGCAAGCAGCCCGCCACCCGGGTTATGATTATCTGAGGGCTTCGACCTCTTCGGGAGTAAGGGGTATCTTCTTGCCGAGGCGACGCGCGCCGTCGGGAGTGATGAGATAATCCTCCTCGTTGCGAATACCACCGAAGTTACGGTAGGTCTCCACCACGTCATAATTGATGAAGTCGGCAAATTTCTTTTCGGCGCTCCAGAGATCGATGAGGTCGGGAATAAAGTATATGCCCGGCTCTACGGTAAACACAAATCCCGGTTCGAGGGGTATGGCAAGACGCTGGCTCTTGCGACCGAACTGAGTGGACTTCTCAGCGCCGGCATATCCCACCCAACGCTCGCCGAAGTTCTCCATGTCGTGAACGTCAAGACCCATCATGTGGCCGAGACCGTGGGGATAGAACAGAGCGTGAGCGCCCTGCTTAACAGCCTCTACGGCATCACCTTTCATAAGGCCGAGCTGCTTCATGCCCTCGACCATGGCGATAGCCGAGATGTCATAAACCTCCATATAGGGAATACCGGGGCGGAGAGCGGCTACGGCGGCACGGTGCATGTTGTTTTGAATCTCATAGACTTCACGCTGGCGGGTGGTGAATTTCTTGTCGGCAGGCACTGTCGACGACATATCGCCGCAATAGCCCGAAGGGAGCTCGGCGCCGGCATCGATCAGAAACAGGTCGCCCGGTTTGATGATATTGCCGTGATAATGATTGTGGAGAGTCTGACCGTTGACAGTGGCGATAGTGGCAAACGACTCCTCGCAATTAGCCTTATGAGCAACATGGAGCATTTCGGCCACAATATCATATTCATGCAATCCGGGGCGAACGGTGCGTATGGCGGTGATGTGCATGTCGGCGGTCACGTCACATGCCTTTTCGATCTCCGCGATCTCCTCGGCGGTTTTGTGGTTGCGCTGCTCAACGATGGCTCTGATAAAAGGTATCGACCCTATCTGAGCGTCAGGAAGCAGCCCCATGAGGCCGAGCAGTTTCACCTGGTGTTCAGCACGGTAGGGGGGAAGGAAATGAATAGTTCTGCCTTTTGAGCGGGCATCAGCAATAACCGAAGCGAGAGCGGCCGAAGGTTTAACATCGGTCACACCCACGCGCTCGGCGCGCTCATGAAGGGTGGGGAGAGTGCCCATCCACACTATTG
>JAIDXU010000320.1 GCA_029058455.1 Paramuribaculum sp. | reverse complement strand
TCATTACATCAGTCACAATGAGGTCGGCACCATGTCGTGTAAACTTTCGCATACCATCTTCACCATCGTTGGCTGTCACAACCTCAAAACCCTCGCGCTGTAAGGTCTCGGCAACAATCATCGACAATGTAGAATCGTCTTCTACCAATAATATTTTGTTTTTCATTGTTTTTTTAATTTGATGGTAAATGTGCTACCTTTCCCTTGCCGACTTGCTACGCTTATCTGCCAACCATGTTTATCAACAATAGATTTTACATAGAAAAGACCTATTCCGTATCCTATCACATCAGCCCGGTTGCCGTGTGGCACACGATAAAATTTACTCCATATTTCCGATAATGATTTTTCGGGAATACCAATTCCGTTGTCTGAGACTGACAACTCCGTCGCGTCAGCCTTTATTTTAATCGCGACGGAGTCTTTGGAATATTTTATGCTATTGTCAATCAGATTGCTGATAACATTTGAGAAATGAGTAGGATCAGCCTCTACGACCGCATCCCCGGGGCATTCAAGCTCAATATCGCATGGCTTATTTGCTTTAAGCTTTTGCTGATTGATAATATCAGTCAGAAAATCTTTGAGCTTTATCTTTTCTTTAGCCATGACAAGATGCTTTCTCCGCTCCATGCTCATTGCAAGAATACTCTCGACCAAGCCGGAAAGTTTTGACAGTTGCTCAAGAGCCGCTGTGAGATATTTTTTAGTGCGTTCCTCATCTTTTGGATCAGGGAACTGAAGCAGTGAATCATTTGCCGCGTAAGCTATGGCAATGGGTGTTTTCAGTTCATGGGTCATATTGTTGGTAAAGTCGTCTTTCATTTCCTCAATTGTACGCTGCCGGGCAATAACATGAAGAAGGTACCAAAATCCGAATGTTAGGATCAATGCTATAAGAGCTGAGGTAATAATTACTCCTCCCATTTCCATGAGGATATTATTTGTCAACGGAGAAATATAGGCATAGTATATAACGTCATTGTTTACACGATACTTTATCTCCCATAATTCCGACGAACATTCCAATGTTCCACCGGTTGCAACTATATAGACCTCTTCGGGATAATATCCTGAAAAATTAAGGTCTCGGCGAAAGGCTTCCTCCATTTTGAATATGTCAGGTTCTCCAATCCTGTCAGCAAAATTTCCGTTATGAAGGTATTGTGCTATCATTGACATAATCTGCCTGTCTACTCGACGAAAACCTTGAGAGTAATATAATTTCTGTAATTCCTCAACATTCATAGTCGAACCAACATCCGATCTCTGCAACCCGATCGAAATCCACACCACATCATCATCACCCGTTAATCCAGCCTCTATCAACCTGTCGACAATTTCAATCTGATCAGCACGGCTCAGACATTGTTCTATATCGTTTATATATCGCTCCTTTATGGAGTTATATAGTTGCATCATGAATATCATGTTGGCAACAAACAGCATCGCAACTATGATACGCATACAGGTAAGAATCAGTTTAAAGTACCTCATAACAGCACAAAGTTACAAAAAGTATGCTAATCATCTGATACATAAATTGCAAGATTAAGACTAAATAAGAGAGAATAAGGATTGAATAAGAAAGGACTACCTAATTTCGCGTCATGAAACATTGTATATTACCATTAATAATGATCCCATGTGTAGCACAGGGGCAGATCATCGATCCGGATACAATACCGTTTAAAGAACTCGGTGAGATAACTGTTGTTGCCAATTCTCAACATACGAGTGCTACAAAAACAGTCTATATTCCTTCCTCCGGTCAGAAGTCAACCGCTTCCGACGGTGTTTCCCTGCTTGCGAGTATGAACATTCCGCAATTGAGTGTGAATCCTATAGCCGAGACTGTCAATACCACCAGCAATCAAAGTGTCAGCCTGTTTATCAACTTTCATCCGGCAACTACCGAGGACATCTGCGGACTGAATCCCAATGATGTGAAACGGGTTGAATATCTTGATTTCCCTATTGATCCACGATTTCAGCGTGCACAACACGTTGTTAATCTCATAACTTACTCCTATACCTACGGAGGTTACACGAAGCTCAACGGCAAAGAACGCTTCATGATACGCAACGGTGAGACTTCGGTGTATTCCAAATTCGCTTACCGTAAGATGGAATACGACGTCATAGTGTCGGGTGATTACGACTATAACTCTCATATCGGCTCTGTATCAAACGAAACCTACCGACTGGAGTCAGTAACTGTCAGACGCGAGAGCAGTACAGAGACAGGAAGAAAACATCAGCGCGCCTTATACTTGGCATTACGAGCCACATGGAATAAGAGTGAGAATTTCACATTTCGTAATCTCGTCTCATATCGTCGAATCAACATTCCGGTAAAACACACGTCAGGCTACGTCAAATTTTCGAGCCAGTATCCTCCAGAATCATATTACACAGAATCACCGTCAACAAATAATGCCATCGGATGGGATAACGAATTGTATGCGACACTGGGCAAAGGATGGTCAATCAACGGAAATTTTCGGGCTGAGATTACCGAGAACAACACCACTTCAAATTATTCTGCGGGAGATGTATCTATCGAAAATATTGCAGATGAAGACTCATGGTTTTTGCGAGGTTCAATACAAGCCAACAAATCATTGTCGGATAGAGTTACTTTATTTTCAAATGTCTTGTCAGGCGGAGGCCACTCGATGATTGACTACACAGGGTCGAGCAACACCGTCAACCGCTTCCGTCAGGCATTCACAGGCATAACTTTCGGTATGTCGCTGAATTACCGAAGGATAGCGGGGAGTATCGACGTTGGCTATGCATTTGAGTCGAACTATACCAACGGTAAGTCAATGGATGACTTTTATCCCTTTACCCATATAAACCTACAATATGCACCCAATCAGAAACACTCTGTTAATCTGTGGTTTCAGTATGCTTCATTCTCGCCCGATGCCACAATGAAGAATCCAAACATCATTCAGCAATCCGAGCTCATGTATATATCAGGCAATCCGGATTTGAAATGCTCGCGTAATACGTCGGCAGCACTGAGTTATACATGGTTGGCAAGCAATAAGTGGCAGCTGTCTGCATATATTACAATGTTCCGAATTGCTAATAGACCGATTGCAGTCTATAGTCCTGAAGGTCACAACGGAATGATGTTGAAGAAATATCAGAATGACGGAGATTACAATCATGGTCAGATCGGAGCAAGCCTAACCGGAAATTTTTTTGGAGGGAGACTGTCCTTTTCAGTTTCTCCGCGCATGTTGCTTTACAACACAACCGGAAGTAACAGTATCTCACATTATCCGTTCACAGCGAGCCTCAATCTCAACTACTACCTCGAAAAGTTTTTCTTCAATGCATATTATGATACCGGCAATAGTTATGTCGATGGAGAGGATGCATATTTGCGTACAATGCCTATTAGCTATTCGATTGGAGCAGGGTGGACTTCCCGAGGTTTGAATCTGCAGTTGTCCATTATAAACCTTTTTCAGTCTTCATGGGAAATTAGTAAAGACTCCTTGGTTACCCGATGGTATGACAGCACCATGACACAGTTTGGCTCGGATTATCATCGTAGGATATCTTTGACTGTGACCTATATTTTGAACTATGGAAGAAAAGTCAGTCAATCAGCAGAGTTAAGCGGCGAAAAGAATATTTCCAGTTCAATTCTTAAGTAATACTACGCTATCACAACAAAGCCTGAGGAGATAGGTTAGAAAGTCACAGCCATCTGAGCCTGAATGCGGTTGACATGCACGCTCCCGGTCTCAACTCCTTTGCGCAGGCCATAGTCATATTCCACCCCCGCCGACACAAACTTATTGATATTATATATAAGGTTGGCCGCAACATAATCTCCCGAGCGGTATTGCCCCGCCACAGTCACGGCATCATCGGGAAGCCAATTCGAGACATGACTGTAAACGAGGTTTGAACTCAGCCGGGAGCTGAAAGCGTAATTCAAACCGCCTGTAATGCCCAGAGTTCTCACAGATTTCATTATGCCCTCGCGGTGAGTGGCCACGGCGTCAAGACCCAACCCCTCATCATCCTGTATATATGACCCGATTCCCGTGCCATAGGCGGCGTTAAATTGCAATGACAATCCACCCACAACCGCGGTCATTCCCGAAAGCTGAACTCCGCCTCCGAAAAGATTTCTGTTTCGCCCCGCAGTCACGTCACGATATTGCATGGGGCGCAATATGCCCGACAGACGCACATGAGAGCTACCCCCACCCCACGCATATTGCAGATAGAGGGGCACCGATGGTGTGCGCGCCTTGACCGACGCGGTGTGAGAATCGGTAGTGAGCGATGTTGCCGGCTCATCAATGCCTATCGCTCCGCTGAGATGATCGGTGAAATTCTGAGTCCAGTATGCAGTAAACAATGTTGCATAAGGGTATCCGTTAGGCCCTTCGAAATCAATGGTCATAGGCTCGGCAGCTCCGTCGCTGAAAAGACTGTTGGTGTATCCGGCTGTCAGACCACGATACTTAGCATAGAAATGATAGCAGCTCACGGTATTACCCGTGCCGGTGAAGTTGAGCTTGAAGAAAACGCCGATCTGATTGGAGGTGTTGGGCAGACCGATGATATTAAAATAAATCGACGAAGATTGCCACCCGAACCCCAATCCGGCTCCGTTACCCGGCTCGGCAGGTGTAAAAGCCGAAGGGGTGAAACATATCTCCGACCCTGCATTGCCACCTATATCATAAACGGCTTCTCCGAGAAATTGCGCTCCGATACCGAGATAAAACTGATGATTCTTGCCCACTATGGCAAAACGGGGCAAACCGTTGTCTTTGGGCGACACCGGAGCTACCGATTTAAATGCTTTCTCCACATGAGAACCATCTATGCTATCGTTGTTGGCCACCGACACCACCCCTTTTTCATGAAGGCGGTTGTCGCGCTGTGCCGACGCGGCAAAAACCCCGAAAACCGCAATTGCGGTAATCATAATAACTATCTTTTTCATAACGGGCCGAGACTTAAAAGCTGTGATTATATTATTATATACAACCTAAACCTATGTTTAGATTTCCCTCATCTATATGTTCCAGTTCAAGATTTGGTTATTTCTCAGCGACACAGAGGCTGAGGGAAGTGCCGTTGAAAGCGGCATAGCTGAGGCCGTGAATGCAATCGCCCACAATAGTCAGCTCGCCACCCGAAGAGAGTTTCGTTTGGAAGGGGGTATGTAAATGCCCCAGCACGAAATAATCCACCGGTCCCTCAGTCCTGACATATTGCTCGGCCCACTCCACAAGAGGTGACGGATCGACATGAGCGTATCCGCCGGCTTTGCGCGAATGACTCGACCACACATGAGCGAATCCCATCGTGAGCCGCGGATGAACGGAAGCATAGAGACGTCTCAGAAATTTGTTTCTGAACATGCGGCGCATTATAGAATAGACTCTCGGAAGGCGCCCCACTCCGTCACCATGTTCCATCACAAAACGTTTTCCCTTTATCACCGTGTCATACACTCCGTCGACTACCTCCACCCCTATTTCATCGGGCAGATAGTCTGAAATCCACATGTCATGGTTTCCCTTCAACCACACCACTTTCACACCTTTGTCGACAAGCGATGCCAACCGTCCGAGAAATCTCACATAGCCCCTCGGAACAACCGTTTTATACTCAAACCAATAATCGATTATATCCCCCAACAGATATAGCTCCTCACAATCGGGCGCAATCATATCGAGCCACCGGCACAGACGTGCCTCATGGGCCTTATGATCGGCTATATAGCGGGCGCCGAGGTGAGAATCGCCAATAAAATAAATCATATCCTGTCGGGATAAAGCTATAATCGTGCCCTTTGTCAGAGAAAACCGAGATCGAGTTTGGCTTCCTCGCTCATCATATCCTTGGTCCACTCCGGCTCAAACACAAGTTTGAGTTCTACAGCCTTTATGCCGGCGATCGACTCAAGCTTAATGCGGGTATCCTCCATGAGGAAATCGGCCATAGGACAGTTGGGAGCGGTCATGGTCATATCTACATGCAGCACCGCCTCGTCGTCAACCTCTATGCGGTAGATGAGTCCGAGACTGTAGATGTCAACCGGTATTTCGGGATCATAAACGGTTCGCAGCAGCTCCACCGCCTTTTCTTCTATTTTGAGTTTTTCTTCCTGTGTCATAGCAAGAGGCAAATTTACAACTAATATTTATTTTTCAGGTCAAGAGGTCGGCAAAACCCGAATATTAATTAAATCAGTTTACAAAAGTGGGAATAAACTGAATGCCGAGCACAGCTGCGATGCGGAAGAAACTCGACAGTTGTATGTCGGCTTTGCCGTTTTCCACACGGGCAATATAGCTCTGCTCGCGACCGAGTTTTTCTGCGAGTTGCTTTTGTGTGAGGTTGAGTTCCTTGCGACGCTCGCGAAGCATATTGCCATAGAACCACGCAAGAGATTCTTCGTTGAACTGCTCGCGCGAGGATGTACCGGGTGCTCCGTATTTCTCGTCAAGCGTCGCGTTGGCGGTTGAGAGTCTGGCTAACTTTTCGGGGTCAATCTTTCTCATAATTCCAGCATATTTAATATCGAGAGAGCAATCTCTACTTGTCTACGATAGTCTCTGTTGTCTTTCTTCAGAAAAGCATTGAGCAATATTATATTTTTTGCTTCTATCACATTATCGTGGTCTATCGCAAAAAGCACTGTCCGATACTCGTTTGTGCCGACCGATACCCTCATTTCATAGAGGTCAGTGTTTTCAAGATGCTTTACAAATTTGGTCGGTACGTTGTAAATCGTGGCCATGACGTTAATAACGTAATCAAATTTGCTCTGCGTCTTGGGCGGTAGCGAGGAATAAAACGTCTCAAATTCAGGCGTTTTATAAACTATTCGGACATATTGTTCAGTGCTCTCCTCAGTATTCATGATACAAAGATAACTAATTAGTAATAATTAGACAAATCTATGAGCGAAAAGTTCAAAAATCACCTGAAGATAAGCTAAAAGCCCTATGAGACCAATTGATCTCATAGGGCTTATAGGGCTTTCAGTGAAAGATTTATCGGTGATTACCAGATCACGATGCGCTCGGCTTCGGGACGGAACATCTCGTCACCTTCCTTAATGTCGAATGCCTCGAAGAAAGGAGCAAGATTCTTGAGAGTTACATTCACGCGGTTCTTACCCAGCGAGTGAACATCGGTCTGGGTGAGTGAGCGCATTTCCTCTTCACGAATATTCTGAGCCCAGAGGTTGGCATAGTTGAGATAGAACACCTGAATGGGCGAGAAGCCTTCGATATTGGTGTTGGCTACGTCAACACCCTTGTCTTTCTGAGATTTGAGGAATGCGGTGAGAGCCACGCGCAGACCACCCTGATCGGCGATGTTCTCACCGAGAGTGTAGTAGCCGTTGGCCATCAGACCGGGAAGCACCTCTACCTGATTGAACTGCTCGGCAAGGCCTTTGGTAAGCTCTGCAAAGGCGGCTGCATCGCCGGGAGTCCACCAATCGGTCATATTGCCTTCGGCGTCGAAATGAGAGCCCTGATCGTCAAATCCGTGAGTCATTTCATGACCTATCACCACGCCTATACCGCCATAGTTTTCGGCATCGCTGGCTTCGGGATCAAAGAAAGGAGCCTGAAGGATAGCAGCGGGGAATACGATTTCATTGGCCATAGGATTATAGTAGGCGTTGACAGTCTGAGGTGTCATGCCCCATTCGGTGCGGTCAACAGGTTTACCCCATTTCGAGAGCTCGTCACGCTGATGCCACATCGACACCTCATGCATATTCTCATAATAGCTCTTGGAGGGATCGATTTCCATCGAAGAGTAATCTTTCCACTTGTCGGGATAGCCGATCTTCACTGTAAAGGCGGCGAGTTTCTCATGGGCGCGGGCCTTGGTGGTGTCGCTCATCCATGTCAGCGAGTCGATATGTTCGCCAAGAGCGGTGCGGAGATTCTCCACAAGGCCGAGCATATACTGCTTGGAGCTTTCGGGGAAATATTTTTCAACATAAAGCTGGCCAACAGCCTCGCCGAGAGCGCCTTCGGTGGCTGAGAGCGCGCGTTTCCAGCGGGGACGCTGTTCCTGCACGCCGCTGATCACCTTGTTAAACTCAAAGTTGGCGTCGGTAAAGTTGTCGCTGAGATAGGGAGAGGCGCCGCTGACATATTTCCAGAGATAATAATCCTTGATTTCGCGGGGTGAGAGCGACTTCATGAGCGAGTTGGCACGGGTAACCGACGAGATTTCGGTTACAATAACGCCGGGCACGGAATCGATCTCCATAGTCTCGACAAAAAATCTATCCCAATCAACGGCGGGCATCATCTCTTTCAGCTCGTCGATAGAGCGGGGATTATACATGGCGGGGATGTTGCGCTTCTCCTCGCGGGTCCATGCGGCTTCGGCGAGAGAAGTTTCGATCTTCATCACATTCTCCATGATGCGGGTAGCATCCTCCTCAGAGTAGCCGGCATTTTTCATCTGCGACATGATAAGTGTCTTGTAAGCCTCGCGCACCTGAGTGTTTCGCTCGTCATCATTGAGATAATAGTCGCGGTCGCTCAAGCCCATGCCTCCGCCGCTAATATACATGGCATACTCCTTGGAGTTGACGAGATTTTCCATCGGACCTGCGCCGAAGAAGGGCGACGCATAGTTTTTATGCATCCACATAAAGAGGTCATCGAGGCCCTCGTCGGGAGTGGTCTCGATTTTGTTGAGGTCGGCCAAAATAGGCTTTGCTCCCTCCTCGTTGCGGCGGGTGGAGTCCATAGCCAGGTTGTAGATGGTGCTGACCTTATAGGCTACTGTTCCCGGCTCGGGATTGCTCTCGCCGAGAGAAAGCACTATATCCTTCACTCTCTGCTCGTTGAGATCGGAGAGCACGTTAAACTGACCGTAGCGGGCATATTCGGCTGTAAGGGGATGGGCTTCCTGCCATTTTTCGGTTACATATTCATAGAAGTCATCGCCGGGCTTTATCTCTGACGATAACATCGAGGGGTCAAGGCTCTTGAGATGTTCCTTGCCGCTACATCCACCAAGCACAATAGGAAGAGCTGCTGCCATGGCGATAACGGTTTTGATTTTGTTCATCGATTGGTTTTGTTGAATAAAAATATGATTGGAGAATATTTTTGATTTATTCCTTGACGGCGGTATAGATACTGCACACCCCGAAAGTGAGGGGGCGGGAATGTGTCTCTCCGAAACCCGACTCCTTCATCAGGCGGGTCATGGCTTCGCCCTGAGGCACCGCTGCTATCGACTCGCCGAGATAGCGGTAGGCCGAGCTGTCGGAGCTGACGATGCGCCCGAACAGTGGTATCACGCCGCGGGTATAAAGGTTATAGAACGGCTTGATGATCGGGTTGACAGGCCGCGAAAGCTCCACTACCGTCAACATTCCACCGCTACGCAACACCCTCGCCATCTCGCGATAGCCGGCGCCCAGATTCTCGAAGTTTCTCACTCCGAAAGCCACTGTCACGGCGTCAAAACTGCCGTCGGCAAACGGAAGGCTGAGACAATCGGCGGTCTGCAGGGTGATCTGTCCGGAAGCTCCGAGCGATTCAACCTTAGTGCGCCCGCGCTCTATCATACCCTCCGATAGATCTACCCCGGTGATTTTAACATGAGGCATCTTGCGCCACATCTCTATGGCGAGATCGGCGGTGCCGGTAGCGACATCGAGTATTTCGCGTGGGTTGCGCGCCTTGACCATAGCTATCGCTTTGGCACGCCAGCTGCGGTCAATACCGAGAGTCATGGCGCGGTTCATGAAGTCGTAGGCGGGCGCGATGTTGTCAAACATATCGCGCACCTGCTCCGACTTATGACGGCTGTCGCCCGAGTAGGGATTAACCTTTTCGCAACCCGACATTTAAAGCGACATGTTTTGGAGACAATCCTCCACATTCACGGCTATGCGGTCAACGAGATTGGCTTCGTCGGCTTTCACAAAAGGCTGACCGGTGATATGCTCGTAAAGCTCTATGTAGCGCTCCGACACGCTCTCGATAAATTCGGGAGTCATTTCAGGCACCTGCTGACCCTCCTTGCCCATGAATCCGCGCTCTATGAGCCACTGACGCACGAACTCCTTGGAGAGCTGACGCTGGGGAAGACCCTTTTCAAAACGCTCCTCATAGCCGTCAGCATAGAAATAGCGCGATGAGTCGGGAGTGTGGATTTCATCGATAAGAAGCACCTTGCCGTTATGCTTGCCGAACTCATATTTGGTATCGACAAGTATAAGGCCCTTTTCAGCAGCCATCTTGGTGCCTCTCTCAAACAGGCGGCGGGTGTAGGCCTCCATCACCTCATAGTCGGCGGCGTCAACGATTCCGCGGGCGATGATTTCCTCGCGCGAGATATTTTCGTCGTGACCGGCGTCGGCCTTGGTGGTGGGGGTGATGATAGGCTGAGGGAATTTCTCATTCTCTCTCATGCCGTCGGGCAGCTTCACGCCGCAAAGCTCGCGGCAGCCGGCCTGATATTCGCGCCATGCCGAGCCGGTGAGATAGCCGCGGATTATCATTTCAACCTTAAAGCCCTCGCAACGCACGCCCACAGTGGCCATGGGATCGGGAGCGGCAAGCTTCCAGTTAGGCACTATATCGGCTGTGGAATCGAGAAAATAAGCGGCGATCTGGTTGAGCACCTGACCCTTATAGGGAATACCCTGAGGAAGAATTACGTCAAACGCCGAGATACGGTCGGTGGCTATCATCACCAGCAAATCGGGATTTACTGAATAAACATCACGCACTTTGCCGTGGTAAACGGCGGTCTGACCGGGGAAATTATAGTCGGTCGACACCAATGTTGTTGCCATAAGCGTTGAAATTGATTATAAAATTTTATGATTGAATTATTTTATTCTAAAGCATTGGTGACTGTAATCCGCCGGGTGACCTCACGCGCACGTCAGCGTGTAAAATTACAATCAGTCTGCAAAATTACAAAAAATATCAATATCACCCCAATCAGCCGCCCCCGACCCGTTTGACTAATCCGCTCGTGTTTGAACTTGTGCAAAAAATGCACAAGTTGAATCCGGCTTCAATTCTTCCTCCTCATATATCCGTTTAACGTGCCGCTGTATGGTCGAACGGTCACGTTGAAACAGCTCCGCCATCTGGTCGGCAGTAAGCCACACAGATTCATTGGCAAGCCGAACCTCAATCTTCGTCTCGCCTCCCCGCGTCTGAAATAATATTATCTGTCCGCTATCCATTAAGTCTACACTTTTAATTTAGCCTGTTTGAGAATATAGTTGAATGAATAGCTGCGATCTACGAGGGTATGAGGGATTATGACATACCGCCAGGGCTTGCCGCCGTTTTGTGTGGTAAACTCGGTGGCTCTACGGCAGAACTCGCGAGCGGCTTCAGCTTTGGCTTGCACATCAGCGTCATTGACATCTTTTTCCGCTTTGGTTTCGCACATATAGATAGCATCAGCAGTTTCTACAATGAAGTCCGGCTCGTATTTCTTTGCTCCACTCGACCAATATATATTGAACTGATTAGGTACAGGACGAATCCATTTGAGGACTTCATTGTTGGTTTCGAGAATGAACGAGAAGTCAAGCTCAGTAGAACTGTCGAAACGATATTTCGTATAGTAGGACTTTTTGAAACCTACATACACAAATTTGACTACCGCAGATTTCTGTGCCGGAACTGGTTCGTGAAAATCCAACATACCCCAATTATTGACAATGATAGGTTGGTCGAGAATTTTCGAGAAAGGAAGCACTTTATTGATTTTGAACTCTCCCGGAATAATGCGGTAATGTTCTTTCATCTGCTTATAGATGTTGTCGGCGAGACTCTGTTTATAAGCGTGGACACGTTCGTTCAACTCATCGTCAGTGATACCTGGGGCATTACTGCGAATAGCCTCTACAGCATGTCCGACAAGTTTATAAAGCAAGTCGGAAACTTCGTCATAATCAACATCATCGAAGTCAATAAGACAGGCGATGAGCTGTTCAACAGCCGGGCGTTTAGAACTTCCGGATTTTCCGGCAATCACATCAAACTCTGTAGAGTCATGGAGTCCTTGTCGGATAATTTCTCGATGCAATTCATCGAGATTATAACCTTTAGTAGTATCGAGGTCGAAGTCTTCAAATACAGCCTTTACATTTTGTTGTTCAACAACAATGCGCGGAATTTCAATAACGTTATTCTTGTAATCCTCTACTACGATATTTATTATCTCGTCAACTTGGGCTATCTGATCAGCTGCATCCTGTTCCGCAAAAAGAGAGTCTTTTACACTCTCGCGAATAGTTTCAATCGCCTTTTCGCGCACTTTTTGCTTGACCTCTTTCTTTTGGAGGTCTCCAAAAGAAGCAACACCCTCGGCGGCAATGTTTGAAATGGCTGTCTCTACAGCCTTACCAACTTGTGTAACATACGCCTTCGATTTCTCGGTTATTTCACCCTTGACTTTTTCAATTTGCTTCTGAATCTTCTGCTCGGTAGAGGTCGGAGTGGTTTCCACACGACCTCCCTTATCGCGTTCATCGGCTTCGTCAAGTTCGATAAACGAAACACGTTTGAGAAGTGAATTGCCCTTGTTTGCTTCGTCGATAACTTTCTGGAAGTTATCGTGAGCAATAACAGTTAAAGTATCGACATCCTTATTCCCGGTGCGCTGTCCTCCGTATGGCAAGCGCAGACCGCGTCCGATAGTTTGCTCAATGAGGATAGCCGCATTGGAAGCGCGGAGCGGAATAATCGTGTAAAGATTATTCACGTCCCATCCCTCTTTGAGCATATTGACGTGGACGACAATTTCAATCTCGTTATCGGGAGATTCGAGAGCCACAAATTGTCGCTCGATTTCCTCGTCCTTTTTGGAGTCGCTGTCGATACGCAAGACTTTACCTTTGTATGCACCGTGGAATATGCGCTCACTTTGCAAAAGGTCTTCAATATATTTGGCGTGGTTAATATCCTTACAAGCGACAAGAATAAAAGGCTTGACAACGGGTAATCCGTTTTGCCTTGCATACATTTCTATTGCAAGGCGTGTTCGCTCATGTACGGTAATTCCGTCTTCAAGTTTGATGATCTCTATCTCGTCGGGAGTGAAATTATCTTTGTTGAAATTGCGGGCTTTAGCAATTGCTGGATTTTTGACATATAATCCGTCGTCGAGAGCTTCGGCGAGATTATATTCAAAAACGATATTCTTAAAGGATTTCCCTTTTTCATCGAAAGGTGTAGCCGTCATCTCAAAACCAAGAATGGGGCGAAGCTCATTGATTGCTTTTTTTGAAGCGTCTCCGTGATAGCGATGTGCTTCGTCCATCAAGATTACAAGGTCAGGAAGCGATGCGAGATAATCAAAGTATGATTGACCGAGATATTCAGACAGGCGACGCATACGTGGCAAGCCTTTTTTACTCTCTTTACTATCCTTGTTGAACTTCGAGATGTTGAAGATATTGATTTCAAGGTCTGAGAAAAGAGAGCCTGTGCGTTCCTGATAGTTCTCGCCCGTAACGATTCTTGGTGGTTTCCCGATAAATTCACTGATACCCTTGAATACATATTTTGAATATGACTCATCGCCAAAATCTTTTATCAACTTCTCGTAAAGAGTAAGATTAGGAGCAAGCACGAAAAAGTGCTTGATGCCTTTCTTGAGGTAAAGGTATGCGATAATTGCACCCATCAGTCGCGTTTTACCGATACCAGTTGCAATAGAAAAAGCGAGTGAAGGGAAATCCCGGTCAAACCCTTTCACCGTCGGCACGATAGACTTTACCTTTGCAAGTTCAGCAGTGATAAACATTTCAATCATATCCGGGTCAGTCGGCGGTTTTTGCAAGGAAAGCTTATCGGTCAGTCGAGCGGTAAGTTCTAACGCTTTCGCAAGCGGCTTGCGAAGCGAAAGACGTTGGCGTATATAGTTTACTTGCGAATCCATACCTCCTAATCGTTAAGTTCGTCTGATGCTTCAAAATCGCCTTCCGGGTAAAGATCACTCCATTCTTCATCTTCAATGGCGGGCACTGAGATGATGTTGAGCGAGTAGTCATCGCGGTCGAACTCGCAGGTGTCGAGAAGGACTTTGGGGATCTTCTTAATGGTGATGTTTTGGAACTTGTTTCGGCACTCAGGCTGGAATTTAGTGCAGCAGATAAGCAATGATTCATCTTCGCCCAACTGATCGTGAATTGCATCGAGCATTTCAGCGGTAATAAGTTGGGTTGTTGTGAAGATAAAGTCGTGTTCTGAACTGCGTCCCTGTTTCCAATAAACTTCTGTGTCGGGAGAATATGTGAAGCCCTGATGTTTTGCCATAGCGGCGGCAAGCATATCAGCATTATAATCCTTGTTGATAACAAGGTTGCCGTACTTATCATGATTGAGCAGACTCGGCGCAAGTTCGTAGAACTTGAAGCCACCACCGCCTTTCCAATTTACAGACTTTGATATACCACCTTGTTCACCCTCGATTACTTTCTTCATGCGAACTGCACTATGAGTATATGCGTGTTCGCCAAGTTCTACTCCTATCCATTTGCGTCCCATCTTATGAGCAACTGCAGTCGTAGTGCCAGAACCGAGGAAACTATCAAGTACTATATCTCCGGGATTAGATCCTAATATTAAGATCCGTTCAATTAGTTTCTCAGGTTTGGGTGTATCAAAAATCGATTCAAAGTTAAGGGCTTTGATTTCTTTCTTTGCATCCTGATTATGTCCGACCTCTTGATAAGGCCAAAATGTCATAGCAACAATTCCATCTTTCACTTCCGTAATGAATCTCTTAATAGCCGGAACATTATTACCATCAGTACCGAACCAAATTCTATTATCTTCAACATATTCTTGGAATCTTTCTTTATTAAGTCTCCATGAATATCCTTCGGGAGGATAGCAAACTCGGCCTGATGGAGTAGTAATTGGATATATATTTTCTTGCACAGCAGGTCCGACAGATAAATCACCTGCTTTCCAAATACCGCGTGGATCGTTATCCGGATTCCTATATCTCTCATTTGCTTCCGCACTTCGCGGTAGCCGATTCAATTCAAACTTGTCAGTACGCTCTTTAGTATATACAAGGATTGTGTCGTGACAGCGAGACAAAGTCTTTTTAAGATTAATTGGCGAATATGATCTTTGCCAAATCACTTCATCAACGAAATTTCTACGACCAAACACTTCATCGCACAGTACTTTGAGATAATGGCTTTCGTCTGCATCAATGGAAATCCAAATTGTTCCCTCTGGTTTTAGCAACTTTTGAAGCAGAGTCAAACGTTCTCGCATAAGAGACAGCCAAATTGAATGTTCCAGCCCATCGTCATAATGCGTGAATGCATTACCTGTATTATAGGGCGGATCAATGTAGATGCATTTTATTTGATTTTCAAATGTATCTACAAGGGCGCGGAGAGCGAGGAGATTGTCGCCGTGAATGAGCATATTGCCCGGCCACGGTTTCCCGTTAGGAAGAGTACCTAAATTTACCCCCCCAGCTATATTGTTGATTCTCAATAAGTAAGCGTGGTTCTATTGCAAGCGGTTCATCCTCCTTGCCAATCCACGTAAGTTCCAGTTTATTTATCTTGTTCTGTGCCATTATTTAAAAAGGAATGTTTTATTTTCTATTTTTCTTCCAACTTCGGAAATAGCATTTACGACAGAATTTCCAATATTCTCTTTTTCAAAAGAAGCAAATGCAAAGTTCTGAGGGTATAATTTATATACTCCAAAGTCAGACGACTCATCTCTAAGAGAAACAGATATATATCCACTTGGAAGATTATTAACTTCCGCATAGGGAGTGATCCAAATTGTGAAATACAAACTTTCACGCGGAGGTACTACAAATTCTTGAACTGTAAGAAAATCTTTTAATTTATCGAAATTGTGGGGGGTGTATGCTTCACCTGGGTCTTTGGGTTTAAATAAAACCGACTCAATAATAATTTTCACACTATTTGCGGTTACATTACTCGAATTTAGCACTCTCAGAAGGAATTTATCTGATTTAGCAATTAATTGACATGAAAGATATGGAGTATGTTCCTCTTTCCATTGCCTTTTCAATTCATTTAATTGCTCCTCATTTTGCTTCAAAGTTTTTGCCGTAAAAAAAATCATAACAAAAGAAGCAAGAGCGCCGATTAGTGTACCAATAAATGATAACCAAGTTTGATTATCTCCTACGATAGGGGTAAACGCAGGTATTAATAAAATAAAATTCAGTGCTATTGGCACCACAATAAGTGCAATAATGAAGCACCACCAATATTTCCTTATAAATTCCATTAAATTATCTTCCAATGAAATGTTATTAACTTGGCTTGCTCAATCTTTTGGGCGAGCATATCATTTTTTCTTTTTAGGAAGAATTTTCTTTTCGTCTGCTTTCAGGCGACGTTCCACTTTCTTGACATCTTCTGCAGGAGGGAGTGCTTCAGGGCGGATATCTCGGTCAAGCAGCATATTGCGAACGGCAGAATTATTGTCAATATGTTCGCGTTCAATGTTGCCTTGTCCTCTAAGATCTTTCTGCTGTACGTTTACGGAGGTCATTTCTGCAGCAAAGTCTTTTGCTTTGATAGCTAAAGTGGATAGGAAGTCGGCAAGGGGTCTTTTTTCCGGCGCACCTACTCTTCGTTTCATCATGGCAGTATTAAGACCGAAAAGTGCCTGATCTCCTTTAGCACGTATTACAGCAAACCCTTTGTTATCTACCCCTCTTTCGTAAAGTACCCCTGAAAGATGATGTTCGGTTTCGGCAAGTTTAGCGCGAGCCCGTACCCGTTCGTCATCAAGGAGTCGTTGATGCACAAGTTCGGCACGACGAGTTTGCACGGCGAAATAGTTTTGTGCAAAAGCAATCTCCGGTTTGCGAGGGTCTCCATTTTGAGCCACAAGATAGCACGCATAGCGTGTCAGCATCATGTCATCAATCTGACGCTGAGCACCTTTGGCAAGGTTGATCATTTTCCCGGCGTCGGCAAAATGATCAGAGATTTTTTCGCCTGCGTTTTCACAAGATTCCTTAGCCCGCGCGAGAACATCCTTAAATCTTTCCCATTTTGCATATCCTAATAAAGGATAGAGTTCGCGGGCGCTCCAACATTCCACTCCTTCATATTCTATGGCGATAGATTCAAAACTATCAAACAGATTTTTTATTTCTTCGGCTTTCATAATAGTTAAATAATTTTCCAATGAAATGTTATTAACTTGGTTTGCTCAATCTTTTGGGCGAGCATGGCTTCTACTTTTGATAGTAATTCTTCTTTCTTTGAATCCACATCGTCTTGCGCCTGATAAAGATTGAGACGTTTTTCGCTGCGACGCTTTTCAAGGTCTTTGATAAGGCGTTGCAGACGCACTTTTTCGTCGAGACGCGAAGTCTTCTTACTTTCGCTTTTGCGGAGCTTAATTTCAGCGTCAAGGTCGCGAAGTTCTTTTTCCAACCCTGCTTTAACGTCCTCCGACCAGTTGTCGAGTTTCTCCATTTCTTCCTCAAAGAAAGAATTATTACGCTCGGCATTGGCGGCTGTAATTTCCGCACGTTGGGCGGTGATTGCACCAGCGAGCACGGCGGCAACGGATTCCGATAGTTCCGTGTTCAGCGGATCTTCCGAACCCGGAAGTCGAAGCAAATACTCAGTAATGTCGGAAGGGACGGCTTCTCCTTTATCAGTGATACAAGCGTGGAGAAGAATGTCCTCTTTCTCGAATGAGTCTATGGTAAGCTGGTCGACAGTGAGCCAGCCCGACTGACCGACAAGTTGCTTTATGTAAGCAACGTTGAGCGGTGAGTTGCCATAATCGAGGGTTATTTCCAAGATTGGGACAGATGCTTCTTTAAGACCGGTGAGCATATATTGAGCGAGTGGGTCTCCTATGCGGTAAGGGCGCACTCCATCTGCTAATTTAGCGGTACGCCGATTCTCAGAGCTTACCATCTTATATTCACCCGGGAAACAACGATACCAACTCACGGCTCCGTTATCAACGAACGGATGGACGATAAACGAGAGGTCTGTATCGTTGAAATCGGCATAGTCAGCGAAGTAACTTCTGGTAAGTTGCCATAATGTTTGCTCAAATTGATTGAGATTATCGCGGGTCTCGGCAAAGTCACTACGAAGTTTCTGCTTTACGGATTCGTCGAAGTTCTCTAACAGAGTTGTTCTTGCTTTCAACATCTTGTCTGAGATCTGCTCTTGCAGTTCCTCTTGGAGGGCGTCGAAAGCCTCTTTAATCTCTTTTGGCGAGCGGCAAAGTTGATAAATCTGCGCTATGCGTTTTTCAAAATCAACGCCATTGCCGATAGCTCCGAGAATTTCGTCGGAGGCACCGAAAACTCCATTGAAAAGCTGAAACTTTTGGTCGAGCAATTCATATACGCGGACATCGGCGGCGTTTGCCTTATTGAGGAAGTTAATAACGACGACATCGAAATTCTGACCGTAGCGGTGGCAACGTCCGATGCGCTGCTCTATGCGCTGTGGATTCCACGGCATATCATAGTTGACCACGAGCGAACAGAATTGAAGATTGATACCCTCGGCGGCAGCCTCGGTAGCGATCATAATTGTGGCTTCATCACGGAAGTGGTCAACGAGAGCTGCGCGTTTATCTGCTGTTGCCGAGCCTGTAATCTTCGACGTGCCTTTGTGCTTTTCTTTCCAAGCCTTGTAAATGGCAGTGGATTGTTTGTCGGAATTTGAACCGTTGAAAAGCACAACCTTTCCTTTATAACCTCGCTTTTCGAGCAGGTCAAAAAGGAAGTCCTGTGTGCGACGTGATTCTGTAAAGATAAGAGCTTTTTTCGGAGCACCGAGTTCTTCAAGTTGAGCGAAGCCCTGATTTAAGCCTTCAAAGAGCTGTTCGGCCTTTGAATTACGCTTAATCTTAAAGGCAAGGTCGCGGAATTTCTCAAGGTCTTTGATTTCCGCTTTCACACGCTCGATGTCTTCGGGCGATAGCATTTCTTCCTCCTCCGGCTCGTCCTCGTCTTCTTCCTCGTCGAGCCATTCTTCGGTCTCACTCTCGTAGTCCTCGTAGTCATACTTGAAAAGTTCATCATCGGGCTGCTCAACACCCTGGCGTTTGAGCTTAGCTTCCAACTTTTCAATAAGGGCGCAGAGAGTACCGTATATAGCGTGGGTTGAAGATGCAAGGAGTTTGCGGAGGATTAGCGTCATGAGTTGACGCTGACTGTTAGGGAGCGCATAAAGGCGTGGACGTTGCAGATACTCCGAAACGAGGTCGTAAAGTTCCTGTTCCTGCTTAGTGGGGAAAAACTCTTGCAGTATGGCGATACGCTTTGTGTATCGGACATATTCCAACACCTGTCTGCGAAGTGTACGCTTACATAACGGAGCGAGGCGGCGACGAAGATTAGCATAATCGGTTTCGTCGAGATTACGGTTATATTGCATCTTGAAACTTTTGAGGTCGCCAAACGCATAATCATCTATTATGGTAGTCAGACCGTAAAGTTCAAGAATAGAGTTTTGGAGAGGCGTAGCCGTAAGCAGAATTTTCTTGCGGTCAGCAAGCGCGTTCTTTATGGTGTTGGAGATTTTGTTAGTAGGCTTATAGACATTGCGTAGGCGGTGAGCCTCGTCGATGACCACCAAATCCCAATTAGTTTGCTTTAAATATGGTGCTTTCGTCTTTGCGAACTGATATGAGCAAATGACAATTTCTTTGCAGTTAAATGGATTGAGATTGCCATCTTCAATATAACGGTTGAAAGTCTTTGATTCAAGAATACGCGAAGGTAGAAAGAACTTCTCCTGAAGTTCAGTCGCCCACTGCTTGCGTAGGTTAGCCGGAGCAATTATGAGCAAGTGGCGTCGATGTTCAGCCCAAAACTGCGAAAGAATTATACCCGCCTCAATCGTTTTACCAAGACCCACTTCGTCAGCAAGAATAGCACCCTTTGAAAGTGGAGACTTGAAAGCAAAGAGAGCCGCGTCTATCTGATGCGGTGTAAGGTCAACCTGTGCATCCTGCAATGAAGCTGTGAGCTTACCGAGGCTGTCGGAAGGCAGACTCCTTGTAAGCCAATAGGCAAAGTATTTCTGTTGCGCTGCGGTCAGCTTCATATCAAACAAAAAAAACACCAAAGTAGCATCTGAAGGCTGACCTTATTGAGCTATGCTCACTTTGCAACTGCAAAGAACGCCTGTAACGACTACAAGGATGTTCTCAAAGTTTTTCGGCTCGCGCCGTATTTGTTTTTATTTTATTAACCGGTCATTTTCAGATTATAGTTACTTCTTAAATGCAAAATTATGAAAAAATATTGAGGTGGACAAGGGTTTATGCTAAGGAGCATAATTGTATAAACGGCAGTTGGCAAATTGGAATAAAAGTCGAATTATCGGGTATTTTTCCAATCACCACTCCTCATTAAATAATTATCCTTAGACTATTTTGGGAAATTATGACTAATTTTGCAGTGACTATTCTGCCTCTCTCTGCCCGGATAGTCACGTTTCAACACATAAATCAACTGAGTTTACAGAATCAAATCAGGAATATTAATTCATAAAAGAAGCTACCAATATGTATCGTAAAGCAGTCAAGACCATGGCCCTTACTCTGGGGTGTTCAATCATGGTTACTTTAGGTTCTTGTGGCGGCGGCAGCCAGCAGCAACAGGCCGCGGCTCCCGAGCTCGGCGTTCTCACCGTTTCTCTCGGTAATTAACGCAGCGAAGTCACCTATCCCGCTCAAATCAAAGGCAAAACCGACATCGCAATCCGTCCGCAGGTTTCAGGTTTC
>JAIDXU010000319.1 GCA_029058455.1 Paramuribaculum sp. | reverse complement strand
ATATACGCGCTTTATTGGCGAGTCGGTGATAAATAATCTTCCTTATCTGCCAACCGATCAGCAGGTGGGGGTTATCGCTGCGCTGTCGAGATTTGTCACCCCGGGAGTTATGAGCAGCGATTCGGTGTTTCTGCTTTGCGGCTATGCCGGCACCGGCAAGACCTCGCTGATGGGCGCGTTGGTAAAGACTCTCTCATCGCTCAATATGCCTGTGGTATTGATGGCGCCTACGGGCAGGGCGGCAAAGGTGTTCGGTCGTTTTGCCGGTAAATTTGCCTCGACAATCCACCGGCGTATCTATCGACCTCCGCTGCCCGGTAGTGGAGACGGATTTTATTCCGTTGCCGATAATCCTATGCGGCGGGCCATCTTTATTGTCGACGAGGCGTCGATGATTGGAGGTGGTGACGGCGACGGGCGCCCTTCGCTGCTTGAGGATCTGATTTATTATGTATATTCCGGCGAGGATTGCCGTATGATATTGCTTGGCGACACTGCGCAGCTGCCTCCTGTGGGATGTGGCGAGAGTCCTGCCATGAATCCCGACGTGCTCCGGTCTATGGGTCTTAAAGTTACGCGGGCCGTGATGAGCAAGACGGTCAGGCAAGCTTCAAGCAGCGGTATTCTTTATAACGCCACTCTTCTTCGGCGCGCCATGTCGCGCAATCCGTTACCTGAGCCGGTGCTCTATGTGTCGCGTTTTGACGACGTGCAGTCAATCACGGGCGAGGAGCTTGAAGACGCCATATCGTCGAGCTACGCCGAGGGCGGCATTGACGACACGATTGTCGTGACCCGCAGCAACCGCCGCGCTCTCGATTATAACCGGGCTATCCGCGCACGTATTCTTGACCGGGAGGAGGAGCTGTGTCGTGGCGAAAGAATTATGGTGGCTAAGAATAACTATCTTTGGAGCGCTAAGGTTAAAGGTCTCGATTTTATCGCCAACGGCGATATTGCCACTATCGAGCGGATTATCTCTGCCGAGGAGAAATATGGTCTGAGATGGGCGGATGTAGTGCTTTCGTTGACCGACCGTGATATAAGTGTGGAGTGTAAGATTATGCTCGACACCTTGCAATCTGAAACTCCCGCGCTCGAAACTGACATGCTTCGTAAACTTGCCAACGATATTCTCACCGACCCGGATATTTTTACCCCGTCGACACCAATGCAGGTGAGAATGAAAATGCTTAAGACCGATCCCTACTTCAATGCTCTTCAGGTAAAGTATGCCTATGCCGTGACATGCCATAAGGCTCAGGGCGGCCAGTGGAGTGACGTGTATGTGGATATGGCGTTTATATCTCTCGAAACTCCGGTAATCGAGTTTTACCGCTGGCTTTATACGTCAACCACCCGTGCCGTCAAGAAACTTTATTACATATCGCCCGGTGTCAGAGTGGAGTAATATTCCATCGATATGAACCCGGAATGCCTGCGACACTGAGTCTCACTTTGCCGTCGATGAATTTTGTGGCATAGATTTCGTTTTCAAATCTGAAAACAGTTACTTCACCCGAAAGTGTGTCGAGCTGCGCCACACACATGCGGTAGGTCTTGCCGAGATATTCAAATTCTCTCGCCAGCACTCTTTCCATATTAATATCTGAATCGGCTTGACAGTGATTTCTGGCCCATGTCAGGTCGGTCGCCGACTTCATGGCGTTTGCGCACAAGAGTCACGCTGTCGAGATAAACCACCTCGTTGCCCATAGGCATATAGGTGATGTGGCCGTAGATAGAGCGGGCGTGGCGCACCGAATCTGTAAACAGGCGGATTGTTTTCCAACCGTTACCCATCGAGCGGGTGGTGATATAGTCAATACTGCCATCGTTATACTCAACCGCCATCGACAGAAAAGCTTGAGAAGTGGCGTTGACAAGACGTGCCCTGAGAGTATACACATCGCCGGCTTCCCAATTCTGATTCGCCATCATACTGAACGGTATTGTCAATGTAGGCGACTTTGAGCTAAACACCATAGACCTCATGCCGCTCCACACATCCACCGAATCACCATAGAAATTCATATCGTTTTCGTTTGACGCGGTAGGTTGGGCATAGGTTGCGTCACCATTCTGCTCAGCTTTCGAAATGCGCTTTTCCAGAATTTTCACCACATCCTCATATACGTTTGAATAGAGGTCGATATGTTTGCCATACCACATCAGTGAGGAGTCGAATTGCTCGGAAGTAACACCATGTTTGGCGAGAATCGACTGCTTGAGGGTCATTCTCATCGAATCAGTGTTAAATGTGCGGCTTTCGATTTCCACCACACTCTCACCGGTATGTATGTCGGCAAGCAATTCAGCCATATCGTCGGGTGGCACAACCCCTTTGGGTGTGGGTGTACAGCCGGCAAGCATTGACGCTGCGAGAACAGCGGCTGATGCTATCGGAAAGAGGCGAGAGCGGAGATATGACGATATCGGGCCGGTCATTGCGAAGTTATTTATCAGCTGACGGAGTTTCGGCTGACTCTGAGGAGCCGGAATCGCTATCCTTGTGCGACTTGTTGAGGGCGTGGAGTTCTGACATATATCCCGAATAGAATATAAGCAGAGCGATTACTCCGACCGATATGGCCGAGTCGGCAAAGTTAAACACCGGTTGGAAAAACAGGAATGTCTCTCCTCCCACCCACGGCATCCAGTCAGGCCACACAAATGAGAACAGCGGAAAATAGAACATATCAACTACTTTGCCGAGCATAAACGGAGCATATCCGCCGCCGTCGGGAAGAAAGACTGCCACCTGAGGGGGCATAGGGTTGTTGAATATCAGCCCGTAGAACAGGCAGTCGATAATGTTTCCCAACGCTCCGGCGGTGATGAGCGCTATACACACCAGATAGCCGGTCTTGATTTCTCCCCATCGTTGGCGTATTGTGAGTCGGGCGAGATACCACCCGAGCACCACCACGGCCAATATGCGGAACGACGTGAGGAAGTATTTGCTTCCGATCGTCATGCCGAAGGCCATGCCGTTGTTTTCAACGAAAACAAGATGAAACCACGAGGTAATCTCCATATCCTCCCCGAGATAGAAACGGGTTTTGATGAGGAATTTTATTACCTGATCGATTATCACCACCAATGCCACCAGACCGAATGAAAATATGGCCCGGCGGCTGATGGTGTTTGTTGGAGTAGGAACGTTATCTGTAGTTGACATTTTATTTATGGTAGCCTATGGTTAGTTTTTACCTAACTTGGCGTCGACCGAGAGTGTGGCATGAGGCACGGCACGAAGTCTCTCTTTCGGAATCAGTTTGCCGGTTACACGGCAAATGCCATAGGTTTTATTCTCTATTCTGACGAGAGCGGCCTGAAGATGCTGTATGAACTGGAGCTGACGCTGAGCCAAACGGCCGGCTTCTTCTTTTCCGAGCGTACCGGCTCCTTCTTCAAGAAT
>JAIDXU010000318.1 GCA_029058455.1 Paramuribaculum sp. | reverse complement strand
CTCCTGTGTCAGTCTGTTTTCATCTATATGATCCAAGCCGAGGTCTTCAAGAAGTTGCCGGGTTTTATTGAAACATTCTTCTTTCGGATAGCCTTGCAGCATTCTGGTATAAGCCACATTTTCATAAGCGGTGAAGTTTCTCATCAGATTTGTGCTTTGAAAAATGAAGCTATAATTACGAAGTCTGAATTGTGAGAGCTTACAGTCACCCTGATGCCAAAGAGCAATAAGATCAACAGCATTATTCTTACTATCACGAAATACGAAACGTGAAGAACTGTCGGGCACAACCGTATTGTTCATCATGCCTAATGTCTCAAGAATCGTACTCTTGCCTATGCCCGATTCTCCGACAATAAACACCCGTTTCCCCCGCTCTATCTTAAGCGATGCTATTTCAAGCACCACTCTCGACACGCCCTCATTAAAAGGGCGGTCGTAAGAGCAGCGGAGATTTTCTATTTCAAAAAGCGAACTCATAATATTAGACTGATCAGGGCAGATCTTCAATAGGAATCCAATAATAGTAATTCTGACCCATTTTCACGCGGTAGGTATAACCGTCGTTCTGGATAGATTGCAGCTTCTCATAGTTTTTACTGAACTTATCGGTCATTTTGCGGAACTCGATAGGCGTAACCGTTCGGGGATCCTGAATATCCTTTAGTCTGCGACGATTAGTCATATCGGTATGAACATCGAGGCCATAGATAAGCTCCTGAAGCTGATCGGCATCCATCGAGTCGATACTTTTATCATCACTCTGTCCGAGATGAGCCTTCACAATCGCTCTCATAGCGTCGATATATGGTTTGCGATCATCCGACTGAGCCTTTGCGGCCAGATAAGCCGGCTTCAAATCATCAAGCAGCTTGCGCAACTCGTCGTCTGAAAGATATAATACATAGTGCCAATAGGAATTACCATTACCATCTTTTTTTATAGCATAACCGTCAAATGCCGATATAGCTTTGATCTTCTGCCATTTCTGATAACCTGATTTTCCAAGATAACGTTCAAGGAATGAGGGGTCGAACTGTATATTACCGAGAGATTCCTCGAAATGCTCGTTCCATGTAGAGGTGGTTTCCGCAAACTTATTGATACCGTTTTCGAGATATTTTGATACTTCAGATGGAGTCAGGGCCTTACCTAAATCCTTTCCGTAGCGTATTTGTGCAAACAATACACTCTTGTTTCGGTCATCAGAGTTCTTGCCGGAGTAGAAATTATAACCGTCACCCTGCTGACGCTGCTTGAAGTCGGCACGGTCGCCGATAGCTGCATACTGGGCATTGACATTATTGAGGATTATGTCACGCATCTGGTCGTTGAAGTCAACCCACGTGCCTGATTGATTTCTCATTACCTGTATTGACATAACCTGAACATTATTATCGAGCAGTCTGCGCTTAATTTCAGGATTATCGATATTAGAGTCATTTTGCGGTGCACCACGACTTCCGACAACGACAATAAGATTATTTTGATCTTTATTAAAGCCCATAAGCGAAGGATCGGATGCTTTATTGATAGCCTTTCCGAGAGCAACGTCACGCACACTTCCCGACAGTTTACCGTTGGCTTTAGCTGAACTGAATTTTGAAAGCAGCAATTGATCGTCATAGTTTGTCAGAGGCACTATCTCAATTCCATTGTCGCCTTGATCCGAGCCTCTGTAGAGCACGGCACCAACCTTTACCTTAAGACCCTGACCACCGAAACTCTTACATTTATCAATCGAATTTTTAATTGCCGGAAGAATATCCTGCATATCGGTTGTTGCCTCGGCTACAACTATGACATTCATCTGGCCTCTCATCTGGCGCACCCGGTCAACATCACCGGTCACACTGCGGCTATCCGAATCATAATTCGCCTTACCACCCTGCTTGTTGGCAAATGATGTGCAGTGAATCCAGTTGGCATTCTCCTTCACTCGCTCAACAATAGGAAAGCGCAACTGCTCGGGAACCATGCGGTAGGTATTCCACCTGTCTTTATCACCGTTTGAGCTTCCAAACTCCCAGTTTGTCACCTTATTACCGGCCGTCAGATTCTCATCACCATAGATACCCACCATCTGACCTTTGTGGTTGTCAACATACTGCGGATCCCAGTTGGGCTCGATACAGGCGCGCTGATCCCAACGCGAAAAAGCGTTATCATCAACCCATCCATAAAGATTGTTTCCGAATATCGAAGGATTGCGGCATAACAATACACGGCTTCCGTCGGGAGTTTCTTTCATGATAAAATAAAAGTTCATATCCATCAGAAGGTCTTTGGGCTCCCTTGAGTCGGTAGGCGACTCATAATATTTTCCCTTAAATTCCTTTCCGGCCATTTTATTAAGATTGATCGCAATCAACGCTTTATATTGCACACCGCGCTCATCTGTAGGACATTTATCCCACAGCAAGAGATTTTCCATCGGTATCCATCCGAGCATCTTGGCGTAAGAAGGAATTATAGGATAACGCTCCAACTTGGGATCTTCATAAACCAATGCCGCATCACCCTTAACGTCTGCTATAACAACCGGCTGACCGAATGCCAGCATTGTCGGTAATTTTTGAGTCAGCGAAGCGTCAGCATAAAGTTGATTTCGGTTTCGGTCGCTATATACTTTCCAAAACTCATTTACGGTTGCCTTCGTGCCCCATTTGCTGCCGGGAGCGAATTCCTGCATGAGATCTGATCTCTTATATGTGCCGTGAGCCGGCTTTAGGATAGACGGCTTTCCGACCTTAACTTTCGAGACTGTAGGAGATGACTGAGCAAACGCGAGCTGCCAGCCAAGCATCGCTATCAGAAGAATCAGTATTTTTTTCATATCGTAGAATTATTTTTTCAGTCTGTGACTCTTGGAATAACAATCTGGTTTATCTCGTCGAGATTCATAGTGCCAAAGGGAACATCGCGGTCAAATGATCCTTTTGACTGAGGGCAACGGAACATTACGTTAAACTGCATTTTCTTGTCAGCAATATGTTTTGCGGCATCAATACCGAAGAAAACAGGAGCTATGATAGCCTCGTTATTTCCTGCGTCCCAAAAAGCTTTTCCCACATGAAAATTAAGTTCGATATTCTCATATTTTTTGAAACCGTCATCCGTCACATAATTGTTTTCATTCATTATCTCCAAAATTTTGTTTCGGTCATAATCGGGCGTAACATTATATGACATCGACTGGCGGAGAGTGTAGAGAAACTCCGATTCAAAATCATCGGGATTGTCACCATCGCCGGTGTTAAACTTCACTATAATAGGCTCGGGTCTGAATGAAAGATAAAATATTGCCGGAATCTCATCATGAACAATATGATTATAATGGTCAGTTAGGGCCTCTATCAAACCCTGCTGACTCATATTATTGTCAGCAGCCACATAAATAAATCTGAATTTCTGAGCCTCAACCTCCGCTACAGTATCATTCATGACCGTTTCGTCAATATCAACTGTATCGGTGTTTTCCTGCGCCACTGTCGGCAATGCTATCGACAGGAGCAGAATGAGCAAATATAAATATTTTAATTTCATAATTTTACTTTTTTGATTTAATAGTCATAATCCTCATCATCCATATCGATATCATCGGTCTTTTCTCCGATAGGTCGCACGGTGATTTCGGTAATGAGATTGTTATCATTATATTGAAGCTTCACGACCTCGACCGACTGCCACAGGCCGTTTTCAATCAATGTTATTGCGTCGGGAAGCATCTGAGGTTGCATTTTGCTGTCGACCACGCGGAAAATCACTCCCTGAGCAACGTGCTCGTCGGTGCTCCGCCTCAGGCTCTCAGCCTTCGAATTGATCAGCTTTGCGAAATCCTCGGCTGATATTTTTTCGACCGGAGCTGCAGGCACAACAAAATCCATGATGTGACACCTGCGCTCTATCACCGTATCGGGCCATTCCACTTCGAGCTTCACATCATATCCCTCATCAAAGGGAGCAATGCCGCTGAATGTGCCGTCGTCGCTCCTCATAATCACGCTGTCGCCGTCAATAAGTGAGTAGCGAAGCTTAGCGTTACCCACACTGTCGGCCTTGATAACAAGGCTGAATGTTCCGGTTGCTTCATCATATTGAGGAGCCTCATGAATGAGCACCGGTTCGCCTCTCTCCCCTCCGTCAGCGTTGTCTCCGCCACTACCCTTACAGCCCGGCAGCATGGTGCCTACAACAATCAGAGACAGTGCCGCGGCAATCGAACTTAAGCCTAATAATCTGTTCTTTTCCATGTTTTTCTGCGATAAAACGTTGATAGAAATCAGTCCTCGGCACTGTTGACTTTGGCCGTGACATAAATTTTAGTAACGGTACCTTCGCCCTCGATTTTCGAGACATTGATACCTGAATATGAACCGAGCTTCACACCGTTGCGGAAGTCCTGATAGTTGGTTGTGTTTTTGCCATTGATAACAACAACACATCCCTCCGGTACCTTCGGCGAAAATTTACCCGAAGCCACTACGCTTTTCACCTCCGAAAGCAACTGATCGTAGGCCTGCTTCTTCTTTCGGGCTTCTTCTGCCTTTTTAGCTTCCTCAGCCTTTCGGGCCTCCTCAGCTTTGATTCGCTCGCGCTCGGCTTTTTCAGCCTCCTTGCGGATTCTCTCTTCCTCAGCTTTTTTAGCTTTCTCAGCATTGATTCGCTCGCGTTCAGCCTTTTCGGCCTCCTTGCGTGCCTTCAACTCCTCAGCTTTCTGCTCAGCCAAAGCCCTTCGTTCAGCCTCCCTGCGGGCTCGCTCCTCTTTCTGCTCGGGAGTAAGCTCAACAGGTTTGACGACAGGTTTCTCCACCTTTGGCTCAGGAGCGGGCTGAGGCAGCGTCTCTACCTCAACCGGCTGTTGTTCCTCAAGTTCGGGCACTACAGGCTCGGGCGCAACGACAGGCTCGGGCATGTCGTTAACAACCTCTGCCAATACAGGCTCTTCGACCGATTCGTGAGATTTTGATTTATCTATAATTCCCATAACCACAAAGCCAACGGGAACACCCAATATTATCACGGCGGCGATAGCCCACCAGTTTAACTTCTTTCTGTTCATACTTCCAAAGTTTTGTTAGAATTTATAAATTAAACTGATATTAACCTTGAGGGCACTGTGGCTCAATGATTTTGCTTTGCTCATCAGATTGACCTTATCGCCCCCCTCAAGTGTATAACTGAATATGGAGGTGCTATTCGAAGTCCAGCTATTAGTGCCTATCTGATATTGAACACCTGCGTCTACGGCAAGTGACTTTGTGAGATTGACCCTAAAACCGGCTCCTAATATAGCGTCAATTGCTGTCTTAGCTGAGGCTGCCTCTTCGTCGGGCTTAAGATAATCTGAATCCGTATAAGTTCCGAAGTTATTGATGTATTTATCAATAACGAGAGGTTTTCCATCCGGACCATTATATTCAAAACCTTTTATATTATATATACCCGATGTTTTCAAAGCACTATTTTCAATATTTATCGTGTGACTCATCGGAAGTGAAAATTTCAGACCGGCATCAGCATAGACCGAAAAGATTGAGTTAAACTCATATTCCATATCCAGATAGATAGGCACAGTCACATCAGTAGCGCTCATATTCTGATGAATATTTAAAGCTCCACTAGTACCCTCATAAACACGAGTATATTTATCTCCGTCTACATCTTGCTCATCACCTTTATCACAGTTGAGCTTAAGCTCATCTCCCTTAGGAGTCGTCGACATATCAAGACTATTAGAGGAAATACCCACTCCTGCAAACACTCCGAATCTAAGATGGCTTGTGGTCGGGAATATATATCCGAAATCAAGGCCAAACGACATGTCACTGTTTTTGCTCACATCAATACCGTCGCTGTCGCCAAGCTTATTAAAACCTGACACCGAGAATCCGCCATTGAGACGCACTCGCCATGACTTGTCGTTATAATAGGCATAGACCTTGTTGTCACAGTCTCCCTCAAAAGGCCTCTCTTCCACCTTAGCTCCGCGATAATATAGCTGATCCTTAGGGCCGAGCACCTTCTGCTCCATCTGAAATTCGATATACTTACCATTGATATCGAGATTTTTGTCACGATCATCATTTTTCACCAACACTCTGAAATCTTTAGGGAATTTCAGCATTGGTCCATAGGAATTCAATTCGCTTATCTTGCAATCGCCAGTGGCGGGATCATAAACAAGAGTCATCTCCAGATGATAGTCCTCACCGAAGAAATCACGCGAATCGAAAAACGAATTACAGGGACTTACAAAAGATATGTTTTTGAAAAACGACAGCTTCAGCTTCAAAAAACCATCGTCCTCGATGATCTCGCCCTCTTTTTTCACATCTCTCACCCCCACTTTCACCATATCGGCGTTGCGGAGCAGATCGATATATTCAATCACCGACAGAGTCGGCTCATAACTGAGACTCATCAGATCGTTGCATATCTTGATGTTCGGACTCTCAAACAGATCAGAAAACTGTGTGGCCGCCTGATCATCATCATCTTTTATATGCGAAAACCTGGCATAGCTCTTTATCACATCATACGCCTTGCGATAGAACTCACGCTCCTGTTGAGGAGTAATGTTCTGAGCCGCGGCAGTGGTTGCCAACAGGAGGGCAACCGGAACAATTAAATATTTTTTCATAAGTTAACCTCCTATCTTTTATCTAACTAAGAATTTTTCTCTGGCACTCACATTGCCGATTACACACTTCACGAAATAGAATCCGCTTGACAGGTTCTCAAATCCGAGCGGCTCGTCAAAGGTGGTGCTTGGCGGCAACACAATGTGACGCACTACAGTTCCGTCGGCCGACACAACTACAATATCGGCCGAGGCAGCTACAGGCACACTGGCCACCATTCTGCCGCCACTAAACGCGATCTCGCCCTCCTCGCTCCTTGGTCCGACTGAGGATTCACACGTTTTAAGGCTTCGAACATCCTTTTCCTCATTAGTATTCTTATCAACAGTCCATTTGGTATATACCCATTTTTTCTGATAAGGATTTTCATATTGATAATAAGACAATGTATCTGATTTCAATATATTAGCTGTCATTATACTATCATGTCCAAACA
>JAIDXU010000317.1 GCA_029058455.1 Paramuribaculum sp. | reverse complement strand
ATGAATATTCATCTATTAACATTAGCCTTTGTGCTATCTAAGCGGCTAATTTTATGGTTCAGTTACGGTTGTCGACAAGCGATTGCGCGCATCTCATGCCGTCGATAGCGGCCGAGACAATGCCGCCGGCATATCCGGCACCCTCGCCACAGGGGTAAAGGCCGCTGACTGTGATGTGATTGAGCGTGGCGGGGTCGCGGCTCACCTGCACCGGTGCGGAGGTGCGTGTCTCACAACCTATCAGCGTAGCCTCCGGGGATAGATAACCGCGATATTTGCGGCCGAATTCCCCGAATGCGGTTTGCATACGCGTGGCTACGGCGTGAGGCAGGAGTTGGTCTATACGGGCGCTGTGTATTCCCGGGGGATAACTTGTGGGGGGAAGCGAACTGCTGAGTCGCGAGGCCACAAAGTCGGTCATGCGCTGAGCGGGAGCGTTCTGGCTACCGTCGGCGTCAGCCGAAAAGCGCTGTTCGATGGCCTGCTGATAGTGCATCATGCGCAGAGGATGGTCGCCCTCCACATCTTCGGGAAGTACCTCCACCACCAATCCTGTGTTTGCCCATTTCGAACCGCGGTTTGCGGGACTCATGCCGTTGACCACAAGGAGCGAAGATGAATTTGAGGCGGGAATCACTATTCCTCCCGGACACATGCAGAAGCTATATACAGCTCTTGAATCGACACGGGTGAGAACTGAGTATTCGGCAGGAGGAAGATATTTTCCTCTTCCGGAGGGATTGTGATAGAACACCTTGTCGATGAGGTGCTGGGGATGTTCAAGCCTCACTCCTACGGCTATTCCCTTAGGTTTCATCTCAACGCCAAGTTTATGGAGAAATTCATAGACATCGCGGGCGCTGTGGCCGGTGGCAAGTATCACGGGGCCATAGATTTTTTCGCCCGATTGGGTTATGACGCCCTCACATTGCGTGCCTTCGGAGTTGAGAATGAGCGAGTCAACGCGGGTTTGAAATCTCACCTCTCCACCGGCTTTTTCGATAGCCTGACGGATGGAACGGATGATGTAGGGGAGGCGGTCGGTGCCGATATGGGGATGTGCGTCAACCAGAATAGAGGCGTCGGCACCGTGGGCATGTAGCACTTTGAGAACCTTATCCACCGGGCCGCGCTTGTGGGAGCGGGTATAGAGTTTGCCGTCGGAAAAAGTGCCGGCACCCCCCTCGCCATAGCAGTAGTTGCTCTCGGGGTCGATAGTCTGTGTGCGGGCTATGTTGGCCACATCCTTGCGGCGGGAATCCACATCCTTGCCACGCTCCAGAAGAATCGGTTTAACGCCCGATTCAATCAGCTTGAGAGCGGCAAACAATCCGGCCGGTCCGCATCCCACCACAATGGCTGCGGGGGCATCGGCGGGAAGCTTTGGCAGAACGGCCGATTCGGGTTCGGGCTGAGGAGGTGTAACCCCTGCGGGATAAATATCGAGCGAGAGATTTATTATGATGTTGCGCTGACGAGCGTCGATCGACCGGCGTCTGATCACCGGCATGGCTATCGAATCGGGAGCGACAGAGAGAGCTTTGGCGGCGGCCCGGCGGAGGAGATGAGGTGTGGCGGCGACCGCCGGTTCAACTCTCAGGTTGATCTGCGTTGGTTGGGTGTTCATTGTTCTTATTATCACCGGAAATAACGGTGGGGGTTGAAGGGGTAAAACGCTTCATCTGCCATATCATTGTCAGTATGGCGAGCACAAAGGCGAGAATATCGGAGCCGGCCATTGAAATCCATACTCCGTCAACGCCAAAATGGTCGGGAAGTATCAGCAGCAACGGAAGCAGGAAAATGAGCTGACGGGTAAGGGAGAGAAAGATGGAGAGCTTGGGTTTGCCAACACTCTGAAAAAAGTTCTGAATCACTACCTGCGCTCCGACTACCGGGAAGCATAGAAAGTAGATTCTCATGCCGCGACGGGCTATTGCGATAAGCGAGGGATCGACGGTAAACAGTCCACTTACCTTATTGGGGAAGATCTCGGTGACGAGCCATCCGAGACAGGTGATGCCTACTCCGACCCAAATGCCGATATAGAGTGTCTTTTTCACTCTGACTACCTTTCCGGCACCGAAGTTATAGCCCAGAATAGGCTGCATGCCCTGAGTGATACCAAACACTATCATCATGAAGAACATCGCGGTGCGGTTGAGAATACCGTAGGCTCCCACGGCGAGGTTGCCGTCAATGCCTCCGTACTCGAGCAATGCCTTGTTGATAAATACCACTATGACACAGGCGCATACATTCATCAGAAACGGCGACAGGCCGATGCTGTAGATGTTTTTGATTATCACGCCTGAAAACCATTTGTTGCCCGGCTTGAAATGCACATAGGATTTTTTTGAAAGGAAGTGGGCTATAACCCAGATACAAGCTGCTGTCTGACCGCATACGGTGGCAAACGCGGCGCCCTTTATACCCCAGTCAAATACGAATATGAATATCGGGGCGAGAATAAGATTGACAGCCACCGAGAGCAGCGCCGACACCATAGCTTTGCGGGGATAGCCGGTGGCTCTCATAACGTTGTTGAGGCCTATGAAGATATATGAAATAGGGGTGCCGTAGAGAATTATTTTCATAAATTCCCTGGCATAGGGAATGGTCTCGGGAGTGGCACCGAAAAGGGTGAGAATTTCGTCGAGAAACAGCAGCGTCATGCCGCCGAACACTATCGCGTGGATGAGACAAAGCACAAACACGTTGTTTACGACATCGGTGGCGCGTGACAGATTCTGCCGGCCGAGGAAAATCGAGGAAATGGTGGCTCCACCTGCCGCAACGAGAGTACAGAATGCAATCACAAGATTCATCAGAGGGAAGGTGATGGCCAGACCTGCTATAGCCATGGCTCCAACTCCGCGGCCTATGAATATCGAGTCTATTATGTTATAGAGCGATGTCGCCACACTGGCTATAATTGCCGGTATGGAATATTGCACAAGCAGTTTGGATATGGGACTCGAGCCTAATGTGGCCGGTGATGACCCTGATGGATTTGACGGCATATAATAATTAGATGAATGGTGGGGAAAATAGAGCTGAAAATTTGTGATATGTAAAGTTATATGTATAACTTTGTCAAAAAAATAACAACTCAGACCCATGAAACGTTTTGGCGCCCTATTTGACCTTGACGGTGTGCTTGTCGACACCGAGAGTATCTATACCCGATTCTGGAGTGAAACCGACAGGCTTTATCCTACCGGCATAGATGATTATGCAAGGTATATAAAGGGCATGACGCTCACCAAGATACTTAACTACTACTCTACTCCTGAGATAAGAGAGGAGATAGTGAGACGGCTTAATGAGTTTCAGGCCGGTATGGAATATCCCATGATGGCCGGAGCCATGGAGCTGCTTGAAGAACTGCGCCGCAGAGATATACCTGCCGCGATAGTAACCAGTAGCGACAGCCTGAAAATGAACCGTCTGGTCAGTCATCAGCCTCAGTTGCGCGATATGGTCGACCATATAATCGACGCTTCGAAGGTGACCCGTTCCAAACCTGACCCTCAAGGCTATCTGCTCGGCGCCGAGGCTATTGGCGTAGATCCGGAAAACTGTTTTGTGTTTGAGGATTCGTTTCAGGGACTTGCCGCCGGCCGCAGCAGCGGGGCTATGGTCATAGCGCTTGCCACCACCTTTCCGCGCAAAAGAATCGAGAAAGAGGCTGACGCCGATATTATCATCGATTCTTTGGCGGGATTCGGTGTTGACGATATGATTGCGCTTGCAAGGTCTATTTCACGGCTTTGAAACTCATGTCGAGACCTTTGACCGAATGGGTCAACGCTCCGACCGAGATAAAGTCTACACCACACTCGGCGTAATCGCGCAGGGTGTCGAGAGTAATGCCTCCGGAGGATTCGATTTCGGTGCGACCGTTGATCAGTTTCACGGCCTCGCGTGTGCGCTCGGGGGTGAAGTTGTCGAGCATTATTCTGTCGACTCCCGCTTCGAGAGCCTGCAGAATCTCGTCGGTGTTTCTCACCTCGACTTCTATTTTGAGATCTCGGCCGAGCTTGGCTACATAGTCTTTGGCAGCTTTTACGGCCTGAGGTATTCCGCCGGCAAAATCCACATGGTTATCCTTAATCAGAATCATGTCGAAAAGGCCGATACGATGATTCTTTCCTCCGCCTGTCTTGACAGCTTCTTTTTCCAACATTCTCATGCCGGGAGTGGTTTTGCGGGTGTCAAGCACTTTGGTTTTAAGTCCTTTATGTTTATCCTGATATTTGGCGGTCATGGTAGCCACACCGCTCATGCGCTGCATGATGTTGAGCATAGTGCGCTCGGTTTGAAGCAGTGAGCGCACGGGGCCTTCGACTTCAAACACCACATCGCCCGGTTTTACATGCTCACCGTCGTTGATCATCACGGTGACTTTGAGCGAGGGGTCGAATTTTGCAAAAACTTTCTTGGCAATCTCCACACCGCTCACAATTCCTTCCTCCTTGATTATGAGGCGCTGTTTGCCCATTGCGTCGGCGGGAATGGTTGAAAGGGTGGTATGGTCACCGTCGCCTACATCCTCGGCAAAAGCGAGATTGAGAAGGTCGTCGATAAGCTCGTCTTTGGTCTTCATTACAATATAATTTGAGGTAATGGTGAAATTTGGTTATTTTTGCACAAAAGTAATCAAAAATATTGTAAAACCGCTGATTTGAGATGAAGATAGTATTGAGCGTAGTGGGGCCAACCGCCGACCCCATTATGAGGCAAGGAATAGAAAAATATCAGGCCCGGCTAAGACATTATGTTGATTTTGAGATAAATGTTATAGCTGATAAACGCCTTTCGCGCGCAATGACCGAAACAGCCCAGAAACAGCTTGAGGGGGAGGCGCTGCTGGCGTATCTGAAGCCGGGCGACATGCTGATATTGCTTGACGAGCGTGGCCGTCAGTTCACATCGCGAGAGTTTGCAGGCGAGGTGGAGCGTCGCATGGCTTCGGGATGCAAGAGGTTGATCTATGCGGTGGGAGGTCCCTATGGTTTCAGCGAAGAGGTTTATGCGCGAGCCGATTCAAAAATCTCGCTGTCAAAGATGACTTTCAGCCACGAGATGGTGAGACTCTTTTTTGTGGAGCAGCTCTATCGCGCCATGACGATACTTCGCGGAGAGCCCTATCATCATGACTGAGCTTCTCTTGTTCTTAAAATAAAGAACGGAAACATGCCGATGAATAGGGTCGGCACGTTTCCGTTAGTAGACTGTTTGAAAGTATCAAACCTTAATTCATTTCTTGTCTTTACGTCTTATCTTTAACTCGACCAACGTGCCGATAATCAGTCCCAGACCGCCGAATAGAGTTACGCAGGCGCCTAATATTATCTGGAAACCTTGGCCGTAGGAGTTAGCCTGATAGTTGGCAAAATTAGTTTCACAAACGAAAATAAAGTGCGCAATCAAAATGCCGAGGCCGAGGCCGAGGAGAAGAAAACCCCATTTGAAAGCGGAAAACGACATGTTTAAACCGAGAGGATTGAGCGAGGGGAGCTTCATGCCGTCAAAAGAATGATCTTTAAGATGCTCAAGTATGTAGAGACGCTCTTTTTTACATACATAGAGTTCGAAAAGCTTGTAGATGAAAAAGCCGATTATCAGCAATACGAGTGGAACTGTAATGAAATCCATAGGTTTTATTTTTTTATTGTTTATGATCTTGAATACCGAACGGATTTTGATTTCCGTTCAATCTTTTAGACGGTAACAGTTCCCTAAGGTTACATCCTTACTCAAAAAAATTTTGATTGCCGGGAAATGTAACCTTTCATATATAGGCGCGTCTGTATATATGTAATGACACAGAATGTTTCCGAACATAAAATCATCACCGAAGTGCTGTCGGGCAATACGCGGGCGTTCGCTTCAATTATGGAGCGATATGCTCCTAAAGTATATGCTATGGTGGCGGGAATGATCGGAAACAATGATGAGGCGGCCGATCTCACACAGGAGATATTCACAAAAATATATACGTCGCTTTTTTCATATAAGGGAGATTCATCGCTATCGACATGGATATTCCGCATAAGTTATAATATGGCTGTGTCGCGCATTAGAAAATCATCGAGGTTTGACACAGTGTCGGGCGACGACAGGTTCTGGAGCGGGCTTGCCGACAGCTCGCCCGATGATGGCGAAGAGCCGGAAGGAGAGATTTCGGTTGACCGGCTCTATGAGGCTCTTGATCTTCTTGCTCCTGACGACAGGGTGCTGATCTCGCTCTTTTATCTCGATGGAAAGACGATCGCTGAAATCGCACAGATAATGTCACTCTCCGAAACCAATGCCAAGACGCGGTTGTTTAGAATCAGAAAAAAACTATATAAAATCATCTCCAATGAATACAAACAACAATGATTTTTCCCGAAATATGCGCGAGGCTCTTGAAAAATATGAGTCACGCTTCATCATGCCGGAAAATCTCATTTCCGACACCATAGCTCAAATCGAGAAACGTCGTGAGCGCCGAAGCTATATCCGCGGACTCGTGGCCGTATGTGCGGGTGTGCTGGTGATGATAGCCTGTGGGGTGGGGGCATTGCTCTACCTCCCTT
>JAIDXU010000316.1 GCA_029058455.1 Paramuribaculum sp. | reverse complement strand
AAAACCATCCAACAACTTTCTGCAATCGGCAAGCAACTCCTTCATGGATAATTCCGTAACCACCGAAATTTATAGCAAAGACTCATCCTCCGATCAATATCTCTTAAACCCGCTTCTTGTAATCAAGATATGGGGGATGACAGCATTAGTATATCTTGACGGCAAACTCAAGCCCGACAATGCACAAGAGATGATAAAAGTTTCGTTTGATTCAAAAACAAGCCTCACACCCCTTTAACCCGATAGCGCCCTCCTGCCATCACGCTCCCTTTTTAGCCGGCTTCTTATTCTTGAAAAATTTGATTCGTTTGACAATATGACCGATTGAAACAGCCACCATCACAAAGCCAAGTTTTCCATGCACTCCGCCTATCGCCGCATGAGAAAACGTACCTGCCCAATGAATCATCGCTATAACTCCTGTAAGCAATGTGAGCAGTGACACCCACCATAAGATACGTGTTATCTGACTTGGCAACCGATGAAATCTCGAGAACCAGTTGCTCTTACCAAAATGCAGGTATATGTGAGTAAAAACCATACCCATAAACAGCAGACCTATAACAATGTGAATCCACACTGAGTATAGACCTTCGCTATGGGTTGCTTCAAGCTGAATGCCTGAGACAAGTATTGCAACGGTGAGGAAAAGCAGACTCCAATTGCATATCTTCAGTTTTTTAATCTTCGTCACAGCAACTTATTCTATTTCGATTTCAGGTTATTGATATAATTTAAATCACCGCAAATCTACATATTTTTCACTGACTGACCAAACCACCTACTCAAGAGGGTGTCTCGCAAATAAGGTTTACGGAAAACCCTTTTTCTTATCTTTGCATATTTTTCTTATATTTGCATAGAAAAAACCTGGTGCAAATTGGCATACAATCACCTTAAAATAGATATTTATGAAACTCCGCTTTCTTATCTTGCTTCTGATTCTGGAAGCAGCATCCTGTAAGGCTCTCGCAATGTGCCCGGGAAATACCTCCGGGCAACCGTCAATAGTCACTGCTGCATCCATATTCGGAAGCACCAAACAGTCCGCCGAGCCATGGAACGGTTTTGATCGGGAGCGCTACCGGAATATGTCATTTTATGATATAGAGGGCATGGCGCATCTGCGCGGACGTGTGATCGATTACACCCCCGATTGCGGAGTGAGCACATTATCAATAAGCAACCATGACGACCTCACTTCCGGCGAGAAAAACTATGTTGGCAATATAAATCCTGACGGTACGTTCGAGATGGATATACCGCTCCATTATCCACAGATCAATAGATTGGATTTGGGAGAAACGATCAACAATATTTTTCTGATACCCGGCGATACCCTGACGCTCGTAACCTCCATGAAGCGCAGGAATACTCAATTCATGGGATACCGTCCTGCATATTACGGATTTGAAGGAGAGATTGACGATTGCGTGGCAATCAATGTGCTTGCCGACAGTATCAGCAGGCATTTCGACACTGAGGGCCTTTGGACAAGATATGCCGTAGCTCAGGGCGACTCGATGAAAGCGAAGACCTATGCCAATAACGAGCGTCTTGCCTGTATTCTCGATTCGGTTGTTGCCGAACTCCCTGCGTTTCTTGCCGACGTGCCGGTAAGTGCTTTTGCAAAAGATATCCTTAGCGTTCTTGCAATAGGCGACATATGCGAGATTATGGAAAATCTTGAAAATAATTACCGATACCTTAACGTCCCAAGGATTGTGCCCGACGGTGAGGGCGGACTAACAGAGACTCCCGGTGATTATCTTGATCAGGCAACCGTTCTGGCACCACGCCTGAAACATATAGGCCTGATGTATGATAATCCGCTGATGATATGCCGGGGTTGGGTTCTACCCAATCGCTGGAAATTTAACGGAACATTCAATTCTACCGGTAAAGCAGCAGAGGGAATGATTGCCGTAGGACCGGCATATGTCAGTACGGATGACATTTCCGGCCTTGTAAAAGACGATATGACACGCCTTGACAGCCTGGGAGTTAGCAACTGTTTTGCGGCACAGCTTGTTCGTACCGCTATACTTATCGATAAGATAAACGCCAATTCCAATTCTTCTTCCTATGCCCTTGAAAAGAACGGTCGCCTTATAGCCAATGTGCTTCGCTACAACGATTACGAGCCTATGGCCGACGCCCTTATGTCGGCTTACGCAGACATAGCGGAAGATGTGATCATAGCGGAAAACAGGCTTACCGGCATCAACAACGGCAACATCATCATGATAGATGGCACGGCGGAGGGCGACATACTCAAGAAAATCATCGAACCTTATAGGGGAAATGTGCTCTTCCTCGACTTCTGGGGAATATACTGCGGGCCCTGCCGAGCCGGAATGATCGGACAGAAACCCATGCTTGCCGAGTATGCCGACAAACCGTTCAGAGCACTCTATATAGCCAACGCCGACGAAGACATCGAAAGCTGCAAGAAATGGCTGCGCAAGGAGGAGATAGGCGGGGAACACATATTTGTGAGCGGAGATGACTGGAACCGTCTGCGCACCCTATTCAATTTCTCAGGAATACCCTTCGGCGTTATAATCGACGAGAACGGCAATATCCTTGAAACCGGACTACACATGCCCATGCAGAGAGAGCTGCTCGACAACATATTGAAGGGCAAATAACCTTAAGTAACGTGAGTTCGACATAAGTATTCAAAATAAGGTCAACTGATTGTCGATAAAAAACTCCTATCCCGCAAACAAGGTTTACGGGGCAGCCTGTTTGAGGAGCTGATTATTATTTGTAACTTTGCGGTGTCTTGGAAGGAGACGCCGGATATTTCTGCAGCCCTCAAATAGACCCCTTATCTCATGAACTGGATAATTTTAATTCTGGCAGGGCTGATGGAAGTGGCTTTCACGTTCTGTCTTGGCAAAACTAAAATCACCGTCGGCGCGGAGCGATTATGGTGGTGGGGCGGTTTTCTCGCCGCTCTTTCGCTGAGCATGTTTTTGATGGCAAAAGCCGCAGAAAAATTACCGATAGGCACCGTCTATCCCGTATGGACCGGCATAGGTGCGGTTGGTGCGGTTTTGGTCGGTATCTTCTTTTTCAACGAGCCGACAAACTTCTGGCGCATATTTTTTATCACGACATTGATTATCTCTATCATTGGATTAAAAGTGATTGGATAATGGAAAGGAAGATGCGCAGATTCAGACAGGAGCTCCCGATTGAGGAGGCAAAACAAATTCTTATGAAAGGGAAGGAGTGTGTAATCGCTGTTGCCGGAGACGACAACTACCCCTATGCAGTGCCGATCAATTATGTGTATGACGGTGAGCATATCTACCTACATTCAGCCTCGCAGGGCCACAAGATAGATGCGCTGAAACGTAATCCCAAATTATCGCTTTGCGTGATTGACAAGGCCGACATCATCCCCGAAGAATTCACGACCTATTTCCGCAGCGTGATAGTTTTCGGAACAGCGAAGTTTATTGAAGATGAACGGCAGAAAATCGAGGCTCTCATAAAATTGGCTCAAAAATACAGCGCCGGCATAGATCCGACGGCCGAGATCAACAGATTTATCAAAACGGTTGCCATTATTGAAATTTCAATCGACAAATTAACCGGCAAAGAAGCCATCGAGCTTACACGCCAAAGGCCAACATAATCCCTTTAATACTTAACGCTGACCAAATATCGGCTCAAGGATTTCAAGTTCGAGAGCCTTCTCAATCTTTGAAATGGTTTCGATGGAGAGGTTTTCGGTCCCCTTCAAAACCCGCGATATATATTGTTGGGAACATCCCATTCGTTCCGCTACCGATTTTTGGGTCAGCCCAAGTTTTTCCATTTTGTCAAGCATCATCATGGCGATACGCTGTGAATATCTAAGCCACGCCCTATTTGCAGTGCGCCACTCAGCTTTCTCCCTCCATTTCGAGGGTGTCTCACTGGAGTGAATTTTAAGTTTGGATAAAATCTCTTCTCGTGTATTCATAATTTACTTCTTCCTTAACTAAGCTCAGAGA
>JAIDXU010000315.1 GCA_029058455.1 Paramuribaculum sp. | reverse complement strand
AGCAGCCCGAGAATGTCCAGTTTAACTACTTCTGCCAGTTTAACGGCAATGTGATGAACGACAATCTGCGCGAGGAATTGGGTATAGCCAAAGAGGATCTTATGGCTTATCCGGTAGGGCCAAACGAAGCAGAAGTGCTCCCCAGCCTCGGATTTAAGGTAAATGCCGACGGTAGTGTGCCCCCCATCTACCACTCCCCTCTCACCCAACAGATGGTCAACACACTCAAATCTCATCCAATGATTGCTGCGGTAGTGCCCGATCCTGCACCTGAAAACGAATATCTCTACCCCGTGATCGGCTCTCAAGGATGGACCCGCGCCGATTACGGCCCCGTGTGGATTCCCAAAAAGGGAGCAACCATCAGTCTCAACCCGACCACATGGGATCTCTACAACCGCGCTATCCGCAACTACGAGGGTCATCACGATGCCTATCTCGGAAGTGATGACAAGGTATATATCGATGGAAAACCGGCCGATACCTACACCTTTGAGATGGACTACTATTTCATGATGGGTGACAACCGCGACAACTCGCTTGACTCACGCTATTGGGGTCTTGTGCCCGAGGATCATATCGTAGGACGCCCTGAGAAGGTTCTCATCTCCTTCGACAAAGACAAAAACCTGTTTAACGGCGGAATACGCTGGAACAGAATTTTAAAGAGCGCCAACACAGGCTTCTGAACAATGCCCTCACCCTTGTTGAAATATCCTGAAGCAACGGTAGTGTTGCCTGCATGGATCTGTCCGCCTGCGGCTTATTATGCCGTGATGGCGCGCTTCGGACATGCAAAAGTGGTATCAGCACTTCCTTTCAACAAGCGAATCAAATCCTTCCACCGTTTTGACATAGCCGACGTTAACGGTCGCCAGCAAATCACAATACCGATAGTAAAACCCGAGCATACTCACGGTGCTTTATGGAGCGACATACTCGTTTCCAGTCATAACTCATGGTGGAACATAGCGCGCACCGCTCTTGCGTCAGCCTACGGGCGAACTCCTTTCTATGAGTTTCTCGCCGACGAGGTCAACGCTATGCTCGACAATCCTGTAACTCCGGCAGGCACCACCTCTTTGCACGACATCAGCGAAGGCTTCGACCGGCTAACACGCCGGCTGCTTCAACTCGACACCGAAGTGGAATATATTTCCGACCCGTCTGAAAACATTTCGGGTGGCCTTGACCTCACGCGCCCCGAAGCGCTTGAAAAAGCCATGAACGAGCTGCCGGCGATAGTCTACCGACAGGTGAGACAACAATCTCTCGGCTTTATCAGCGGCCTGAGCATTTTAGATCTCATCTTCAATCTCGGCCACGAGGCTCCACTATGTTTTCCAATTTTCCACCAACAAGATTAAAATTCAGATAACGACGCAAAATTAAAGCGGCAATTTGGGCGCTTTGACAAGATTTTGTAACTTTGCAGCCGATTATGACAACTCTTGAAGATATTAAGGAACTCATAGCCCCTGAACTAAAAGCTCTTGACCGCACAATCAGGGGTTCGCTTTCATCTTCCAACGCCCTGATGAACAGAGTGGTGGAAAACTATCTTCAGAAAAAAGGCAAGCTCATCCGCCCTATAATGGTGATTCTCACCTCCAAACTTCTGGGCGAAGATAACGAAAAAATCATCCCCTCGGCAGCGGCTGTTGAAATGCTCCACAATGCATCACTTATTCATGATGATGTGGTTGACGATTCCAAGCAGCGGCGCGGAGCCCCTACCATCAACTCAATTTGGGACAATCATATCGCAGTGCTCGTCGGAGACTTTTTTGTCTCGTCGGCTCTGCGACAGGCGCTTTCTACCGGAGATCTCCGTATCACCGAAGCTCTTGCCAAGCTCGGCCAGCTTCTATCGCTCGGTGAGCTCGACCAGATCTATAACGCTCGCAACCGATATATCACCGAAGAAGGCTATTTTCAGGTTATAAGCCGCAAAACAGCCTCATTGTTTGTGTCATGTGTCGAGATGGGCAGCTATGCTGTCGGTGTCGATGACGGGCGTCTTGAAACAATGCGTAAATTCGCCGAACTGCTCGGCTTATGCTTCCAGATCCGCGACGACATTTTCGACTACTTTCCCGACCAGCAGTCAACCATCGGCAAACCCACCGGCAATGACCTGCGTGAAGGCAAGATAACTCTGCCGCTTATCTACGCTCTCACGAGCGACAGCATCACCGCTCCCGATCTGCTTGAGCGACGCAAAGAAATGCTGACACTCGTTGACAACGACTATCTTTCCGACAGTCAGATCACCGAGCTCTATCAGTTTGCTATCGACGCCGGCGGCATTGAGTATGCCTATAACACAATGGAAAACCTGCATACACGCGGCCTTGAAACGATCAGCGAATTTGGCGATCATCCGGCTGCCAATGCCATGAGGTCGATTTTTGATTATATCATCACCCGCTGCAACTGACATATACCGTTGCGGCGGTCACTTCTATGCCATGGATTTAAGAATTTTTCCACCGGAAGATCTGCTCACCGCAAGAGTAACTATTCCACAGTCAAAAAGCATATCCAACCGTGTGCTGATAATCAACAGCCTCACACCCGGAGCCACACCCATTACCAACGCAGCGAAATGCGACGATACCGATGTGCTTGTCAATGCTCTTCAAGCCATCTCAAACGCCTCTTCGGGCGACAAACTTGGCATTGACATAGGGGCTGCCGGCACCGCAATGAGATTTCTCACCGCCTATTGCGCCACACTCTCCGATCTTGAAGTCACTCTCACCGGCAGCGAACGTATGCTTGAGCGCCCTATCGCTCCGCTTGTCGATGCCCTGCGTCAGTGCGGCGCCGAAATTACCTATGAAGGCAAGCAAGGCTTTCCCCCTCTCAGAATTAAGGGAACCAAACTCACCGGCGGCGATATCACTATACCCGGAACTATAAGTTCGCAGTTTATATCGGCACTGCTGATGATCGCGCCTACCATGGCCAACGGACTCATAATCAATATCGAGGGGCAACCGGTTTCAAAGCCATATATTGAAATGACCATGAAACTGATGTCACTCTACGGAGTGGAATCACAATTCACCCCCGTGGCCGAGGGTGCGGTTATTGAAGTGGGTAATGAGCAATATAAGCCTGCCGACATAACGGTTGAAGGCGACTGGAGCGCCGCTTCTTATTGGTATGAGATAGAAGCGCTTACCTCGGGATGGCTCACTCTCGACGGTCTTAGCCGCGAGTCGGTGCAGGGCGATCGTGCTCTTGCCGACATTTTCGAAGGATTGGGTGTAAACACCGAATGGGAGGGAGAAGAAGGGGGTATCGACCTCGTGGCCTCGCCCGACTGCACCCCCCGCCTCACCCGCGACATGAGCGACACCCCCGACCTTGTTCAGGCGGTGGCGGTGACATGCGCCATGCTCGGTATTCCTTTCAGCCTGTCGGGTCTCAACTCTTTAAGGATCAAGGAAACCGACCGTATCGAAGCTCTCAGCCGCGAACTGGCCAAAGTTGGCGTAGTGGTCGAAGCCGAGACATTCACGGCGCCGATGGCAACCGAGCCCGACACCGTGATGAGCTGGAACGGTCAGCGCCGCCCCATTTTCGAACTGCCGCAGTTTGACACCTACAACGACCACCGCATGGCTATGGCTTTCGCCCCGTGTGCCATATACATTCCCGGCATTGTGATCAAAGACAGCGAGGTCGTTACTAAAAGCTATCCCGACTTCTGGCAGGATCTGGCAAATGCCGGATTTAAAATCGTCGATGCTGCCGAACCCTTAGAGCCTCAAGAGTCTCAGGAAGATGCTTAACCTCTTCAGCTACGACTTCTTCATCAATGCCCTGATAGCCATTCTGCTCATCAGCGTGGCCTCGGCAATGATAGGCACCTATATCGTTACGCGCCGTCTGGTATCGATTTCGGGCGGCATAACCCACGCCTGTTTCGGAGGTCTGGGACTCGGCTATTTTCTCGGCATCAACCCCACGCTGATGGCCGCATTGTTTGCCACCGCCTCAGCCCTGGGAGTTGAATGGATGTCGGCGCGGAAGGTAAGAGAGGATTCGGCCATTGCGGTAGTGTGGTCGCTCGGCATGGCCATAGGCGTGATATTTGTATTTCTCACACCCGGCTATGTGCCTGAGCTCAACAGCTTTCTGTTCGGCAATCTACTTACGGTAAGTCGTGCCGACCTATGGGTATTCGCGATATTTACCTTCGCGCTGCTCGGATTTTTTCTCTTATTGCGCAATGTCATAATAGCCTGCGCTTTTGACCGCGATTTTGCTGCCGTTACCGGACTTCCGGTCAAATTTGTCACCATAGCCATGACTGTATTTGTGGCTCTGGCCATAGTGTTGACAATCAGGCTTGTGGGCATAATGCTTCTTATCTCGATGTTCACTATGCCCCAGATGATTTCCGAGCTGTTCTCCCACAGATTCGGCTCCATAATGCTCTTGTCGGTGGTGATCTCATGTCTCTGTAGCATAGCCGGACTAATGCTCGGAGCGCTCATCGATGTTCCATGTTCGGCTATAATAGTTCTGGTCATGGCTGTGACATATCTTGTCTGCAAGGTAATAATCGGGCTGAAAACTCGTTAATAACACATAATGTCACAGATAAACTCCCGCATAATTTCATATTTAAAGGTTATTGCCATTGCCCTGCCGCTGATTTTAACAGTGGCGGTGACTTCATGCAGTCCTAAGAAAAACAATGCCGCAACGCGAAACTATCAGGCGTTTATCACCCGTTATAACATCTATTTCAACGGCGACGAACATTATAAACAGACACTCAAACAGATGGAGGACACTTATGAGGATGATTTCTCACGTCTCATACCGCTCCACCCCATCGACGCAAAAAGCGATCCCACATCTCCTCAACCGGCAGGTTCGTTCGACCGCTCTATCGAAAAAGCTCAGAAAGCGATCCAGCTTCGTTCAATCAAGAAAAAACCGCGCCGTAAAGCCGGCAAAGGTAATGACCCTGAATATAAGGAATGGTTAAAAAGGGAGGAGTATAACCCGTTTCTTCACAATGCGTGGATGATGCAGGCGCGCAGCCAATATATGAACGGTGACTTTCTTGCCGCCGCAACCACATTCCACTATATTCAAAACCATTTCAAATGGCTTCCTGCCACATCGACCGAGGCGGCATTATGGATGGCCCGCTGCTATGTGTCGCTCGGATGGAACTTTGAGGCACAGACAATCCTGAGACGTATCACACCCGAGCAGCTTACCAACTCAACACTTAAGGAGCTTTATCCCACGGTGTTGGCCGACTACTATATCCATGCAGGCGAGTTTGACAAAGCCATTCAGCCTCTCATTCAGGCGCGCGATAAAGCTTCGGGCACTCAGAAAACACGCCTCACCTTTCTACTCGGTCAGATATACGCCCGACAAGGCAAAAAAACCGAGGCATACAAGGAGTTTGAAAAGGTGGCGAAATCCCACTCCGCGCCCTACCGCACCAAATTCAATGCCCGCATAAAGCAAAGCGAGGTTTACTCGGGTAAGAATATCGAGCCTGAGGTGAAATCGCTCCGCTCAATGCTCCACTACTCCCGCAACAAGGAATTTGCCGACCAGATTTATTATGCAATCGGCAATCTCTATCTCTCCCGTCAGGATACTGTCAAAGCCATCGAAAACTACTCAAAGGCTATAAAACAGTCAACGCGCAACGGCATTGACAAAGCTCTTGCACAGATAATGCTCGGCGGGTTGTATTTCGATCAGCGCGATTACGACCTCGCTCAGCCACTTTATAGTGAGGCTGTGCCTCAGCTTCCCGCAAGCCGACCAGATTTCAACGATCTGAAGCGCCGCTCCGATGTGCTCGACGAACTGGCTGTTTATTCTCAGAATGTCAAACTTCAGGACTCT
>JAIDXU010000314.1 GCA_029058455.1 Paramuribaculum sp. | reverse complement strand
CTCTATGAGCATTGATGAGCTTTATGATCTGTCGGCTCAGCTTCGCAAATCTCTTCTTGAAAAACTTTCCGCCCACGGTGGCCATATCGGTCCGAACCTCGGATTTGTTGAGCCTACGGTGGCGCTTCACTATGTTTTCAATACTCCTGAAGATAAGATCGTATATGACGTGAGTCATCAGACATACGTTCACAAAATGCTTACCGGAAGAATGGAGGCGTTTACAGATCCTGAACATTATAATGATGTTGGCGGCTATACAGATCCAAACGAATCACCCTACGATCTCTTTACTGTCGGTCATACATCTACTTCGATCTCGCTTGCCGGAGGTTTGGTTAAAGCCCGTGATCTCGCCGGCGGCAAGGAGAATATCATCGCAGTGATCGGCGACGGTTCTCTCAGCGGCGGTCAGGCTCTTGAAGGCCTTGATTTCGGGGCGACTCTCGGCTCAAATTTCATTGTTGTGGTAAATGATAATGATATGTCGATAGCCGAAAATCATGGCGGCATATATGATAACCTCCGTGAACTGAGACAAACCAATGGTACCGCCCCATGCAATCTCTTCAAAGCTATGGGGTGGGATTATCGTTATGTGGCCTATGGCAATGACCTCAGGGCGTTGATCAACACTTTCAAGAGCGTGAAGAATATCGATCATCCTGTTGTGGTTCATATCGCTACTCAAAAAGGTTGCGGCTATGCTCCCGCCGAGGCCAACCGTGAGGAATTTCATTACGGCGCTCCTTTTGATATGGCTACCGGACAACCGTTGAACATCAGTGAGGCTCCCGGATATGACGACATATTCCTGGCAGAGACTATGGCGATGATGAAAGCCAACAAGAATTTTGTGGTTATCACGGCCGGTACTCCCGGAGTGTTGGGATATACTCCCGACATGCGTAAACTGGCAGGAAGTCAGTTTGTGGATGTCGGTATATGCGAGCAGGAGGCTATGGGCTTTGCGTCGGGCTTTGCCAAAGCGGGTGGACGACCTGTGTTTGGTGTTGTAAGCTCGTTCCTCCAGAGAGCATACGACCAGATGGAGCAGGATGTGGCAGTTAACAAAACCCCTGTGGTAGTCAACATATTTGCCGGATCTATGCTGGCGATGAACGATGTTACTCACCTCGGATGGTTTGACATTGCTATGGTGGCAAATATGCCCGAATGGGTCTTTCTCGCTCCAACATGTGCTGAGGAATATAAGGCAATGCTTGCCTGGGCAGTTAAGCAGACTGAATATCCTGTAGCTGTCAAGGTGCCCGGAGGAAGTGTAACAAGTTCTTCCCGTCAATTCCCGGATGACTATTCCGATCTCAATAAGTTTGAACTCGTGGAGTCGGGCAATCAGGTGGCTGTAATAGCTGCCGGCTCAATGTTCGGCATAGGTCAGGCTGCTGTCAATGTGCTTTCGCACATGGGTGTCAGCGCGGCTTTGATCAATCCCCGCTATCTGAGCGGCATTGATACCGATATGCTCGGCCAACTTGCCGCGCAGGGTGTCAAGGCTGTCGCCACTCTTGAGGATGGAGTTGTGGAAGGTGGATTCGGTGAGAAGATTGCCGCATACTACGCAGCTAAAGGCGACGTTAAGGTGAAATGTTACGGCGCTCCGAAAGAATTAAAAGACCGCTATGATCGTCTCGGTCTCCTGAAAGAGTGTAGACTGCAGCCCGATCTCATAGCTGCCGACCTTGTAGCCATGAATCCGCGAATCAATAAATAAGAAATTAAAACTTAATTATATGTTACAGTATATTGCTACCAACAGCAGCCGCTATTCCATCGCCGAACAGTGTCAGATGGTTATTGAGGGCGGATGTAAATGGGTGGAGATTTATCTCCCCGACGAGAGTGACAACGAAGTGAGAAACGCCGCAATGGATGTTATCGAGGTGTGTCGTGAAACCGATACTTTCCTTCTCATTCACGATCATGTTGATGTGGTCGAGGAGTTGAGGGTGTCGGGCGTCAGACTCTCAAGCGTTAAGGATGCAGCCGGAGTGCGTGATCGTCTCGGTGCCAATGCCATTATCGGAGTGGAGGTGTCGACCTTTGAGGAAATAGAATCGCTCCGCACTGCCGACATCGACTTTGTAACCGTGTCGAAGAAAACTCCTGCCGAGCTTAAAGAGATTGCCGATAAGGTAAAAGCCGCCGATCTCGGAATAGCCGTTGTGGCTCTCGGAGGTGTTACGCTTGAAAATGTTGAGGAGGTGCTTGCCACCGGTGTCAACGGCATTGCTGTTGGAAGCGCTATTCTTCAGGCTGCTGACCCTATGTTACGCACATCGCAATTTCTTGAAAAAATCATTCCCGTAAAGGAATAATCACTATTTGCATAAAAAATCCGACCGGCTGAAGTCATAACGACATCAGTCGGTCGGGTTTTTATATGAAGAATAACTGATTATTCTTCCTCGCGGGCTTCAAGAAGCTCGAGCATCTTGATAGCTGAATCGGGAATACGTGTGCCGGGGCCAAAGATGGCGGCTACACCTGCGCGATAGAGGAAGTCATAGTCCTGAGCGGGAATAACACCTCCGGCAGTTACAAGGATATCTTCGCGGCCAAGCTTGCGGAGCTCCTCGATAACCTGAGGAACAAGAGTCTTGTGGCCGGCGGCAAGAGAGCTTACGCCGAGAATGTGAACGTCGTTTTCCACAGCCTGACGGGCGGCTTCGGCGGGAGTCTGGAAGAGGGGGCCCATGTCAACGTCAAATCCGCAGTCGGCATAGCCGGTTGCAACAACTTTGGCGCCGCGGTCGTGACCGTCCTGACCCATCTTGGCA
>JAIDXU010000313.1 GCA_029058455.1 Paramuribaculum sp. | reverse complement strand
ACCTCTCTATTCGTCGGCTTCTTCAGATTTTTATATTAGACAGGAATCGACTAATTGGGCTATAATTACAGAAACATTAATCAATCGCTGTAATTTGACAGTAGATTATTTGGTGCGCTCCATGTCGGCGAGGGGCGGCAGGCGGTAGGCCATGAAGGCGAGGATAAGGGATATGGATGTTACGGCTACAAAGGCGATAGCTGCCGAATGGAACATGTTGCCTAATCCCACCAATGGTGATACGACCGCGGCAAAAGCGTATTTAACGACGCTGAGTATGGCCGAGGCCGTGCCGGCTTCCTGACGACCCACTTCCATCGAAAGGGTATTGGCGCTTGAAAAAATCATGCCTGAGAACAGCAGCATCGGCACTGCGCAAATTTCATAGAATATAAAAGGTGCCTCATGCCACATCACGGCAGCCTCGGCTACGGCAAAAACAAACATGCCGATACATCCCACGACCATGGCTTGTTTCATGACCTTGAACCGGAGCGCGAGCGACGAGCCGAGACCCATAGCAAGGGCATTGCCTCCAAAAATGAGACCGAAAGCCATTGCACTGAATCCGTAGTGGGTCTGAATCAGGAACGGGGCGGAAGATATATAGGCATAGAGCAGACCTATAGCCACGGCCTTGATTGTGACATAGATCATGAAGCGTTTATTGGTAAATAAGGTGCGGTAGGCGGTAAGATAATCCTTCAGGCTGCTGTCGTGAATACGTCGGGCGGGTGGAAGAGTCTCGTTATAGCGCGTGGTCCAGAAAGTCATGATTATGCCAATGACAAGCAACACCACGAAAATGCCTCGCCAGCCTACCCAATCAGCCATGAAACCGCCAAGCACTGGGCCAAAGGCGGGGGCGACACCGTTGATTGCGCCCACGATTGCCATCAGTTTGGCCAGCTGTCGGCCCATATACACATCGGCAGGTATGGAGGTGGAAAGCACCATAGCCCCTCCGGCACCGAGACCCTGAAACAGTCGGCACACGATAAAGAAAGTTATATTGGGCGAAAACAGCGAGAGAGCCGTGGCAAGCACGAAGATTATCAGCGAGATAATCAATACCGGCTTCCTGCCGTAACGGTCACTGCCCGAACCCCACACCACCGAGCCGAGGCCCATGCCTATCATGGCCATTGAGATACCCATCTGGGTCATGGAAGGGGTAGTGTGAAATTCCTTCATCATCGAAGGAATCGTAGGCAGATACATGTCATTGACAAGTGACGAAAAAGCGCCTATAATGGCTATGAAAGTTACGAATAAGCCGTAATGTGACGGGGCCTGTGACAGCTCCGGTGCTCCCGTTTTGGCAGCGGATGAGTCTGATGTCATAGATACTTGAAATTGGGTTATATATATTTAATGATTTCAAATCTCAAAAAGTTTGGAAAAAGTTGTGGGGAAAGAGGAAATTTCGTAATTTTGTGGCCGAATCAGGCCGTAGTAGGCTCAGGAATAAGAGTTTTGTGGCTAAGTTGGTGAAAGCCAACGGGTTTGCAGACCGCCTGCCGGTATAACCATAAAAGTTTAAAACTTAAATGTACGCAATTGTAGAAATCCAAGGGCAGCAGTTTAAGGCCGAGCCCCAGAAATTTCTCTATGTTCACTATCTGGGCGAAGACGCTCAGAAGGGCAACACCGTAGAGTTTGACCGTGTATTGCTGTCAGAAACCGAAAACGGTGTGAAAGTTGGCGAGCCCACCGTGGCCGGCGCCAAAGTAGTATGCGAGGTTCTTGAAAACCTCGTGAAAGGTGACAAAGTGATCGTTTTCAAGAAAAAACGTCGCAAAGGCTATCGTCGTAAAAACGGCCATCGCCAGTGTTTCACCAAAGTGTTAGTTAAAGAAGTAGTTGCTTAATCCCTAAAAATCACAACCAACAATGGCACATAAGAAAGGTGTAGGTAGTTCTAAGAACGGCCGTGAATCAGAAAGCAAACGTCTGGGCGTGAAGATTTTTGGTGGCCAGTATGCAAAGGCCGGCAGCATTATCAAACGTCAGCGCGGCACAGTTCATCATCCCGGTCTCAATGTAGGCATGGGTAAGGATCACACAATCTATGCTCTTATAGATGGTGTAGTGCTCTTTACCGAGGGTAAAAACGGCCGTCGTTTCATTAACGTAACTCCCGCCGAAGCTTAATAAAGCGTCAGGCAGACAAAAACTCTTTCAGCTGACGCCCGCTGCCGGATAGAAGCCGCAGCCGGGCGTCAGCTCGTTTATCATCATTCTAAATCACTCCTATATGTCTCAGCAGCCTTTTTCCGCACCTATGTATGTCATGCCCAAGCCTGTGGGCGCTTCATGCAACATGGGTTGTAAATATTGCTATTATCTCGACAAGAAACAACTTTATAAGGAGGAGCCGCGCCAGCTCATGAGCGAGGCTACTCTCGAGGAGTTTATAAAGCAATATATCGGAGCGCAGACCACACCCGAGGTGATTTTCACATGGCACGGGGGTGAACCCACGCTGCGGCCTCTGAGCTTTTATAAAAGGGCTCTCGAGCTTCAGCGTAAGTATGCCGGCGGCCGCAGCATAGTGAACTGTTTTCAGACCAACGGCACATTGCTTACCGATGAATGGTGTGAGTTTTTTGCCAAAAACGACATGCTCGTGGGGGTGTCGATCGACGGTCCTCAGGAGTTTCACGACGAGTTCCGCCGCATGAAAGGTGGCGCGCCTTCGTGGGTAAAGGTGATGAAGGGCATAGAGCTCCTGAAGAAACATAATGTGGAGTGGAACGCTATGGCTGTGGTCAATGACTTCAACAGCGAGTATCCCGACGACTTTTATAATTTCTTTAAGGAGATAGGGTGTGACTTCATTCAGTTTACCCCTGTGGTTGAGCGCACCGACGGCAAGAGACTTCTTTCGGTCAATGAGCCGGGCGGCGAAATTACCGACATGAGTGTGACGCCTAAGAAATGGGGCGAGTTTTTGTGTCGCGTCTTTGATCTGTGGGTTAAAGAGGATGTCGGCAAGGTGTTTGTTCAGATATTCGATGCCACACTCGCCAACTGGATGGGTGTGTTGCCGGGGCTATGTTCCCTCGCTCCGAGATGCGGTCATGCCGCCGCGATGGAATTTAACGGCGATGTGTATAGCTGCGACCATTTCGTATTTCCCTCCCACAAGTTAGGTAATATCCATTCCCAAGGGTTGATCGAGATGATGATTTCCGATCGTCAGAAAGCATTTGGCGATTATAAATATAGCGGACTTCCCACCAAATGTAAGGAATGTCCGCGTCTCACGGCCTGTTATGGCGAGTGTCCCCGCAACAGATTTGCCTTTACCGAAACCGGCGAGCCGGGCCTGAATTATCTGTGTGAGGGCTACCGCATGTTTTTTGATCATGTGGCGCCATATATGGACTTTATGAAAAAGGAGCTTGAGTCTCAGCGTGCGCCTGCCAATATCATGCAGTCGGAGCTGGTGAGAGGCTCTGCTGACTGAATGGTCTGATTCTGAACCGATACTGTGGCTGCGCTCACAACCTTAGTCGAAGTCTGACGATCGGGAGTGTCATGCTTGCTTAAGCCCGCAAGAAAGACTGAAAGCATGAGGAGAGTGCCGATGGTAAAGGCTGCGGATTTGGATTGTGAGGCTGACATAGCTTAAGGTGTTTTTGAGTTAGTAGACGAAGGTTTTTGGCGGAGAATTTCTCTCTCTGTCTAATCAACAACAGCAGCCTGAGGATAGTTG
>JAIDXU010000312.1 GCA_029058455.1 Paramuribaculum sp. | reverse complement strand
CTCCCCGCCCCGAGCGTCGTCCTCAGCCCGAAAAAGCTGAAAAGCCGGTTGAAAAGCCTGTCGAGAAGCCTGTTGCTGAAAAAGTTGAAAAAGAAGAGCCTGAGGTATTCACCCTCGGCGGCGCTCCCGAAGAGAGTCGACCCAAACTCAACATCATAGGCAAAATCGACCTCTCGTCGCTCAACCAGTCTACCCGCCCCAAAAAGAAAACAAAAGAGGAGAAACGCCGCGAGCGCAACGACAGTTCAGCCAACCGTCAGGCCGGCGCCGCAGGCACCGCTCAGCAGGGCGACCGCAAAAAGCGCAAACGCATTAACGGCAAGGAAAAGGTCGACATCGAAAAGACCTCACACCAGACCGGTAACGAAAACCGCGGTCAGGGCAACCGTGACGGCGGCAACGGCAACAACAACCGTAACCGCGACAATCAGGGTGGCGCGTCACGCAATCAGCGCAACGGAGCCAAAGAGCGCAAACCGCAGCCCAAGCCCGTTCACACCGAGGTTAATGAGGAGGATGTTCAGAAACAGGTAAAAGAAACTCTCGCCCGTCTCACCCAGAAAGACAAAAACCAGAAAAAGGGCGCAAAATGGCGTAAGGAAAAACGTGAGGCCTTCGCCTCGCGTGAACGTGAAGCCGCCGAACACGAACAGGCCGAAAGCCGCACCCTCAAGCTCACCGAGTTTGTGACCGCCAACGACCTCGCCTCGATGATGAATGTGCCGGTCAACAACGTTATCGCAACCTGCATGAATCTCGGTGTAATGGTGTCGATCAACCAGCGTCTCGACGCCGAGACCATCAACATCGTGGCCGAGGAATTCGGATTCACCACCGAATATGTCTCAGCCGAGGTTGTCGAAGCCATACAGCAGGAGGAAGACACCGAAGAACAGCTCCAGCCCCGCTCACCTATCGTAACAGTGATGGGTCACGTTGACCACGGCAAGACCTCGCTGCTCGACTATATCCGCAACGCCAACGTGATTGCGGGCGAAGCGGGCGGCATTACCCAGCACATCGGCGCCTATAACGTGAAGATGGCCGACGGCCGTCACATCACATTCCTCGACACCCCCGGTCACGAAGCTTTCACAGCCATGCGTGCCCGCGGTGCCAAAGTAACCGACCTCGTTATCATCATCGTGGCCGCCGACGACAATGTGATGCCCCAGACAATCGAGGCCATCAACCATGCTTCAGCCGCCGGAGTGCCCATAGTGTTTGCCATCAACAAGATCGACAAACCCGCCGCCAACCCCGACAAAATCAAGGAGGAACTTGCCAACATGAACTATCTCGTCGAGGACTGGGGCGGCAAATATCAGAGTCAGGATATTTCGGCCAAGAAAGGTATCGGAGTCGAGGAACTGATGGAAAAAGTGCTCCTCGAAGCCGAAATGCTCGACCTCAAGGCCAACCCCAACCGTCGCGCCACCGGCTCAATCATCGAATCGAGTCTTGACAAAGGCCGTGGCTATGTGGCCACCGTGCTCGTTCAGAACGGCACCCTGCGTCAGGGCGATGTGATTCTCGCCGGCACACATCACGGCAAGATCCGCGCCATGTTCAACGAGCGCAACCAGCGCATCAAGGAGGCCGGCCCCGCCGAACCCGCTCTCATACTCGGTCTTGACGGCGCTCCCACCGCCGGCGACACCTTCAATGTGCTCGACTCCGAACAGGAAGCCCGCGAAATCGCCACCAAGCGTCAGCAGCTGCAGCGCGAACTCGGTATGCGCACCAAGAAAATCCTCACTCTCGAGGATATCGGCCGCCGCCGTGCCATCGGCAACTTCCAGGAACTCAACATCATCGTTAAAGGTGACGTTGACGGCTCGATCGAAGCTCTCAGCGACTCGCTCATCAAGCTCTCGACACCCGAAATTCAGATCAACGTGCTCCACAAGGCAGTCGGTGCCATCTCTGAAAGCGATGTGACCCTCGCCGCCGCCTCCGACGCCATCATCATCGGCTTCCAGGTTCGCCCGTCGGTTGCCGCCCGCCGCGAGGCAGAGCGCGAAGGTGTTGAAATTCGTCTCTACTCGGTAATCTACCAGGCTATCGAAGAGGTGAAAGACGCTATGGAAGGCATGCTTGCGCCCGAAATCAAGGAAGAGGTTACCGGCACCGCCGAAGTGCTCCAGACCTACAAGATTTCACGCGTCGGCACCGTGGCCGGCTGTATCGTGCGCGAAGGCCGCATAAAACGCTCCTGCAGCGTGCGTCTTATCCGCGACGGTATTGTGCGCTACACCGGTCAGCTCGGATCACTCAAGCGCTTCAAGGATGATGTCAAGGAAGTGGTCAGCGGATATGACTGCGGTCTTAACATCGCCGGCTACAACGATATTCAGGAAGGCGACATAATCGAGGCATTCGAGGAAGTGGAGGTTAAGAAAACCCTCTGATTTCGCCTCGCTCCATGCCTCTCGCCCATATCAACATAGGCAGTAACACAGGCCACCGCCATGCTCTCATAGAGAAGGCGGTGGCCTGTGTCGCGCAGCTCTCGCAGGGAGCCGTATATCTTTGCGAGCCGGTCGAAACCGAGCCGTGGGGCTACTCCTCGCCCAATCCATACCTCAACCTTGCCATGGCCATAACCCTCAAAGGGGAGGTCGATGAGAAGCGGGCCGTGGGTCTGCTTCGCAATCTCCTCGACATCGAGCACACACTTTCCGACATGCCTCACCGCAACGACGACGGCTCCTACCGCGACCGTGAGATTGACATCGACCTCATAGCCATCGAATCGCTCTGTGTCAGCACTCCCGACCTCGAGCTGCCTCATCCACGCATGCACCTGCGGCCGTGGGTGTGGCGCGGCGTGCTCGAGCTTCAACCGGGCTGGACTCACCCCCTCTCGCTGCCGTTAAACGATTGATATAAGGTAAAAAAACTTAAGACCCCGTTCCCCAATATTTGTTAACGCTGGGGTCACATATCTCTGAGTGATTTTTGTCTTGTGATGAAGGAGCGTAGCCGTAGCTACGTGACTGAGGAACAAGGCAAAAAGCGCCAGAGAGATGCGACAACAAGGTAACTTTCTGCATCAGAACGCAATTAATTGCGGCCAAAATATGTTATACAATTTCAACCACTTGTAACTTATTGGTGTAGATTGAGACATACTACAGATTTAACATACAGACACCGCAACTTTTCTTATTAAAACTATGTATCAATGGAAACTCCTCCCCAATGATTTTCCAAAATGACATATCGTATATGAGTAAATGTCCATGATTGTGAAGGCGCAATTGGATTAGCAATTGATTTCAAGCTCATTAACCGTAGATGGGTTGTAGAACGACTTTCTCGAGGTCTAAGTTTTTCAGAAGATTAAACAGGAATTACGAGCAATTCCTGCACACTGCCAAAGAGGTAGCGATGATAGCGTGTGCAATGTTTATGTTATTATTCGTATAGATCTACTTAATTCCGAATTCATCACATGTTTCTCAGTTTTCCTTGACATAAGAAACTATCGCCTCGGCCAATCGTCATACATATGCGTCCGCTTGTTTCGGTCACAATGCAACCGCATTGCTCCCTCACTGCGCGAACACATCTGCACGACGCTTGACCG
>JAIDXU010000031.1 GCA_029058455.1 Paramuribaculum sp. | reverse complement strand
TTGTTGCGTCTTGATAAGGATGATAATGTGCGACGAACTCTCTATGCCGAGGTTTTGCGTTGTATTTCATCTTTTGAGAATGGAATCGGTTTTGCAATTGAGGCGGAGTATAAGAAGAATGGTGGTGAACAACTTTCTCTTGAACAAGTGAAAGAACTGATCACAGAACAGGAGCACTCCCCGTCAATGCAGCCATTCATTTATGACGCCCGTTCAAAGATGGCTTCGCGTGACGTTGCATTTCGAGATGTCTTCCATAACAACATAGCCGGATACCTCCGTGCGGTTACTCCTGACGAGTTCGATCGTTTCATCGGCGATAAGTCAATAGACTTTGATGAAATAATGGAACTGCCGGAAAATAAAGAAGTGCTTAAACGCCTGAAGCAAGCCGATGACGATGAGTGAGACATTGAAATATATCAGTTATGATGAAGCTCTGGTGGTCTATGCTAAGACAGTAGCAGCCAGTGGTGGCGGTCTGCAAGGAGTAAAAGACGAAGGGGGTATTCGCAAGGTTTTTGACTTCGCGCAGAATGACTTATATTATCCCACTTTCGTTGATAAGCTGACATACTTGGTATTCGGCTTATGCACCGGACATTATTTCGAGGACTCCAACAAACGTGTAGCTTTGACTATCGGTGTATGGTTCCTCGTTCATAACGGTTACTACTGGCACGCCTACAACTTCATGCGGTGTATGGAGGCAATCATTTATCACGTCGCCGCCGGTCGCATTGACAAAGATCTGCTTCAGCGCATCATTACCTGCTACATGGCAAACGAGGACTATCCCGAAGACCTCAAACTCGAAATTATCCACGCAATAGACAAACAGGAAGTGCTTTAACCATTTTTGGGAAACGTAAAGCCGCGGAAATAAGAAAAATAGTGTAATTTTGTAGAGTTATCCACCAATTGAAATTACATGAAGAAATATCTGTGGCGATTAGTGTGTGAATATCTCGCCGTAGTAGCTATAATGACTCTCCTCAAAGGGGCGTTTATGATCTGTTATCACGACATTTATTCCCCTTTCGGAGCAAAGCAGTGGTTTGAGGCGCTGGCCCACGGCCTTGCGATGGATTTCTCGGTGGGAGGCTATCTTATGATTGTCCCCTCGCTGCTCACGGTGGTGTCATGTTTCATCGGCGCCAAAGCTCTCAACACCATAGCCAAAGGCTACTGGATAGCGGCTATGGCTCTTGTGTCGCTGGTGGTGATAAGCGACATGACCCTATACGGTTTCTGGCATTTCAAGCTCGACGCTACGGCGGTGTTCTATCTCACTTCTTCGCCCAAGCTGGCGATGGCAAGTGCCGAATGGTGGATGATACTTGCCGGCGCGGTGGCATGGGGAGCACTCACGGCGCTTCTCTCATGGGTGATGATAAAGGTTATGAAACTCACCCCTTTACCCTCTCCCGCTCCACGCACTTCCCAACGTCTTGCCTCGGGAGGAGTCACGCTGCTGTTTTGCGCTTTGCTCTTTATTCCGATACGCGGCGGCGTGACCGTTTCGACCATGAATCCCGGCAACGCCTATTTCAGCCCGGTTGAAGAGCTCAATCACGCGGCTGTCAATCCGGTGTTCTCGGTGATGTATTCACTTGGCCATCAACACGATTTCGCCTCTCAGTTCCGCTATTATGACTCGAGTGAGGAAGCCCTCGCGGCAGCCTCTCCGCTCCTTGCGCTTCCAGCCGACACGGCTTCGATCAGCGCGCTCAACATCGATCGCCCCGACATATATGTTTTTCTGCTCGAAAGCTTCTCAAACCATCTTTTCAAATCGCTCGGAGGCCAACCGATAGCTACGAAGCTCGACTCGGTGGCCCGCGACAGCAGTTCGCTGATATTCACAAGGTTTTATGCCAACAGCTTCCTCACCGACAGCGGTATTCTCTCGGTGTTGAGCGGAGTGCCGGCACCCCCGACCACCTCGCTGATGAAACATCAGGCCATAGTCGAAGCGCTCCCCAATATTGCCGCCGAGCTTGCCGCCGCCGGCTATCAGACCCGCTACTACTATGGCGGCGACATCAATTTCACCAACCAGCTCGCCTATCTCCGCTCGGGGGGCTTTCAGCACATTGTGAGCGACAAAGATTTTCTCGCCTCTCAGCGCCTGAGCAAATGGGGTGTGCACGACGGTCCGATGCTCCACCGTGTGGCGGAGGAACTTCCCGACCCCTCCCTGAGCTCCGGTCGCAAGCCGGTGTTTGCGGTGATTCAGACCTCATCGAGCCATGAGCCCTTTGAAGTGCCGATGGAGCAACGCCATCCCGAAGCCCCGGCGAATGCCTTTATCTATGCCGACAGCTGCGTAGGCGAGTGGCTCAACCGGCTGAGCCGCAGCCCTCTCAATGAGCGCTCATTAGTGATACTCGTGCCTGACCATTATGGAGCATGGCCCGAAAACCTTACCTTTGAAGAGCGCCATCAGGTGCCCCTCATAATGACCGGCGGCGCCCTCGCCCTGCATGGCCAAAACTCCACCGTCGGGTCGCAGAAAGATATTGCCGCCACTCTCTTAGCCATGCTGGGACTCGACTCCAAGGCCTTTCCGTTCAGCCGCAATCTTCTCGCTCCCGCCAACAATGGCTATGCCTTTTTCTCAGAACCCGATCTCGCCGGAGTGGCCTCAGCCGACAACAGCCTCTCCACACTTCAGCTCACCTCCACCGACCTCGTCCCCCCCGCGCGCCCCGACTCGGTGGCCGCGGCCTTTCTCCAGCTCCTCTACGACTACGCCGACTCTCTTTCTCACTCAAAAGTAAATCATGCTACACGAACTTCTTGCAAGCCTTGACCATCTCGACGGTCAGCTCCTCATATTCTTCAACAGCCATCACACACAGTGGGCCGACAACTTCATGATGATGTTTTCAAGCAAGTATGTCTGGATTCCGATGTATCTGATTTTCACCTTCATGGTGTTCAGGTGCTATGATCTCAAACGCGCCCTTGTGGTGCTTCTCGGCATAGGCGTCGCCATCGCCCTGGCCGACCAGCTCTGCGCCACCCTCATCCGTCAGGCTGTCGAGCGCCTGCGCCCCTCCAATCCCGAAAACCCCCTCTCGGCCTTTATCACGGTGGTAAACGACTATCGCGGCGGCCGCTACGGTTTCCCCTCCTGCCATGCCGCCAACTCTTTTGCCCTTGTGGTCTATCTCAGCATGTTGCTGCGCCGCCGGCGCTTCATTATCTTTCTGATTATCTGGGCTGTGGTCAACTGCTACAGCCGCCTCTATCTCGGGGTGCACTATCCCGGCGACATACTCGTGGGGGCGATAATCGGCTCATGTGTGGGATTGCTCTGCGCCTCCCTTGTCAGAATGATCTTCTCATCCATGAGCCAAACTGTCGCTCTGCCGAGAAACAACGAATCAGTTACTCTCAACACTCTTGTGGGGCCATCCTCCGTGCGCCTGTCGCTCCACGACATCGGCCTCCTCTCGGGCATCGCCACCGCCGCCATCCTCGGCATCATCGCCCTCCTCGCCGGCTAACAATCTATTTGTAGCGGCGCGATTAATCGCGCCGACCGTGGCGTATCAGCACCGCCATACGAGGGTTGGCCATGCGGGTGTCAGCGCGAAGAATCGCGCTGCTACCATCTCATCACGTTGTAAACAAAATCAACGTGGGCTTAGAGCAGGTAGTCGTAGACGGGGCGAATTGAGATATTATATTCGTTGTGGGTTATATCTTCGTAGTCATGATCGGTTAACAGCAGCAGGTTATCACAACCTGTCTTTTTAGCCGCCAATAGCAATCCTGCAATCTCCCGCTTTCTTGTCTTTGGCGATGAAATGTCATAGGAAACCTGAACAAGAAGCTCTGTTTTGCGCCCCTCGCAGACCACAAAATCACATTCGCCCGACCGATCGCTGAAATAATATATATCCTTGCCCTGACTTTTATATTTTCTAAGAAGTTCCAGATAGACAATCGTTTCCAAACGCCAACCGAGATTTTCGCCACTAAAAGCATCCTCGCGCTTATTCATGAGAGCAACATCTATGGGATAGAGTTTCTCACCTATGGCTCTCACCCTGCTTTTGGGCGAATACTTGTGAAGGCCCACCAACAGATATGCCTGTTTCAGATAACTGATGTAGTTCTTGACAGTGTGGGCTGACTTCAATCCAAATGTTTCCTGTAAAGCCTTTTCCGATATGATAGCCGGAGCAACATTCAGCAGATGATGAGCCATCTGTTCAAACGCCGATGTATGAACCACTTTAAAACGCTGCTCTATGTCACGTTTCAAGATACTGTTTACAAGTCCGTCGATATAAGCCTTATCATCACTGATAAACTGAAGTTCAGGAAATCCGCCCTGCCGCATATATTCATCAAACGCAGCGCGTCGCTCGGCAATTGATTTTGTGGACTTAGAATGAACATCTATCTTATTGAGGTCACAATATTCTGCAAACGAAAATGGGTAGAGAGTCACGGGATGATGTCTGCCTGTCAGATGTGTTGCAAGCTCACCGCTCAGAAGCTTTGCATTAGACCCGGTTATAACCACATGCATCTGTCTGCGCAACAATCTGTTGACAAACAGATACCATTCGGCAATATTCTGAATTTCGTCTATAAACAGATAGTCGAAATCACCGTTTATTTTATAGAGCACTTCCAGCACATCGTTAAGATCGTCGGCTTTAAGATTAATCAGCCGCTCGTCATCGAAATTGACGTATGCAAACTTGATATTCCTACGGCTGAGAGCGTTATAGCACAACGTTGATTTACCGCTGCGCCTCACACCGATAACGACCTGAGCCTGAGGGCTATTAAGATCTATACGATCTTCTTCATTACGTCTGCAGAAACGCAATTTTTTCTTAAATTCCAGCTCCTCAGCCTGATCAGCGAGTATGGTTTCAAGTATTCTTTTATCCATGTCATTGTTTTATAGAGCGCAAAGATAATATTTTTTCTCAGACTGCACTAATTTACACAAAACAAGAGTGGCAGAATGCACTATTTTACATAAAATAGTGGTGGCAGACTGCACTAATTTACACAAAACAAGAGCAGCAGACTGCACTATTTTGCACAAAACGGAGGGCGCAGGGGGTCAATTTTGCCAACCGGGATATTTTGACTATCTTTGCACATTATTATAAAGGGAATTGACACATATTCCCTCACCCCCCCTCTAACGTTACAGATATCACATTCTTGAAACAAATAGCTATAATAGGGAGCACAGGGTCGATCGGAACCCAGACTCTCGATATAATACGCCAACATCCCGACAGATTTAAGGCTACGGTGCTGACTGCCGGCTCAAATATCGAACTGCTTATAGCTCAAGCCAAAGAGTTTCGCCCTAATCTGGCCGTGATAGCCGACCCGCGCCATTTCACTCGCCTTTACAGCGAGCTGACCCCTCTCGGCATTGAGACAGCCGCCGGCGCCGACGCGATAGCCGACGCGATGGAGCGTCACGACTTCGAGATGGTGGTGACCGCCACGGTGGGTTACAGCGGTCTGCTCCCCACACTCCGCGCCATCAAAGCGGGCAAAATCATCGCTCTTGCCAACAAAGAGACCCTTGTTGTGGCGGGCGAACTGATCAACAGGTCTCTGGCGTCGAGCGCGTCGGTGATAATTCCTGTTGACAGCGAACACTCAGCTATCTATCAATGTCTTGCCGGCGAAGATCCCCGCGCCGTAACCCGCCTTATCATCACAGCCTCGGGTGGCCCGTTCAGAAACATGTCGGTTGCCGAGCTCGACAAGGTCACTCCCGCCGACGCGCTCCGTCATCCCAACTGGCAGATGGGCGCAAAAATAACCATCGACTCGGCCACAATGCTCAACAAGGCTTTTGAGATTATCGAGGCAAGATGGCTGTTCCACGTTCCCGGCGAGAAGATCGAGGCGGTGGTTCATCCCCAGTCAATCGTTCACTCGATGATAGAGCTGCGCGACGGAGCCGTAAAAGCACAGCTCGGTCTCCCCGACATGCACCTCCCCATCAGCTACGCCCTCGGCGAGGGTTCGCGCATGGCCTGCGATCAGCGGCTAACCCTCAGCCAGTTCCACAATCTGGAGTTCTACGAGCCCGACCCGCTGAAATTTCCCTGCATAACCCTCGGTCACTACGCTCTCGAGCAAGGAGGCATAACCGCATGCGTAATCAACGCGGCCAACGAGATAGCCAACAAGGCTTTCCGCGACTCGGCCATCGGTTTCAAGCAGATCTATGAGGTGATAACCGATACCCTCACAAAAATCGAACAGATCGCCACTCCCACCCTCGACGACTATATCGCAGTCAACGATCTTGCGCGCCGGCTTGCGGCTGAAAAGGTGGCCCGGCTCTCGTCTAAAGTATTCATTTCCGATCAACCCATTTCCCTACAACAATCCTGATGGAAACATTCCTCATAAAAGCCCTGCAACTTGTAGTGGCTCTCGGACTGCTTGTGATAGTGCATGAGTTCGGCCACTATTTCTTCGCACGCCTTTTCGGCATAAGGGTCGAAAAATTCTATCTCTTCTTTAATCCGTGGTTTTCGATCATGCAGTATGACCCGGAGAAAAACTCGCTCAGATTCTTCACCTATACCCGCGACGGCAAGGAGACCCAGCTGTTGAAATTCAGCGTGGGGCGCGACCGATCGGCCGATGCCCGGGTAAGCGCATGGCGCAAAACAATCTACGGCATAGGCTGGGTACCTCTCGGAGGTTATTGCAAGATAGCCGGCATGATTGACGAGTCGATGGATAAGGAACAGCTTGCCCAGCCCGCAAAAAACTGGGAATTCCGCTCCCGCCCCGCCTATCAGCGTCTGCTGGTGATGATCGGCGGAGTGTTGTTTAACTTCATCGCCGCCGTGATAATCTATATCGGCATAGCCTGCCACTGGGGTCAGAAATATGTCAACTTTGAAGATGCCTACGAAGGTTTCGACTATGTGCCGGCAGCTATCGAGGCGGGATTCAGAAACGGCGACATACCCCTCTCGGCCGACGGTCGCCGACTGCTGGCCTCCGACCCCGACTATATGCTCCGCATGGCCGAGGCCAAGGAAATCACCGTGTTGCGCAACCACACCGACACCGTTACCATCATTACCCCCGAGGATTTCCTGTTCCGCATCAATGAGGCAAAGGCATTCATGGCCTATCGTCTGCCGGTAGTGGTAGCAGCAGTATTGTCGGGGCAGCCCGCAGCCGAAGCGGGTCTGGAAAAGGGCGACCGCATTATCGCCGTCGACACCGTGGCAACCCCCTCGTTTACCGAGCTCAACGAAGCCCTCAGCCTCTATGCCGGCAAGCAAACCCCCATCAAAGTGTTGAGAAACAACGCCGAGATAACCCTCACCGCCACACCCACCTCGGGCGGCAAACTCGGCTTCCAGCTCACTCCTATCGATGAGATCTATCCCACCGTCACCGAACAATACACCCTTCTCCAGTCAATACCCAAAGGCTGGGAGCTCGGCACCACCACCCTCGGCAATTATGTCGGCTCGATGAAGCACCTCTTCACCCGCGAAGGCGCCCAGAGCATAGGTGGCTTCGGAGCTATCGGCGACATGTTCCCTGAGAAATGGAACTGGCTCGCATTCTGGAACATCACCGCTTTCCTCTCGTTGGCTCTCGCCTTTATGAACATAATTCCTATTCCGGCCCTCGACGGCGGACATGTGATGTTCCTGCTCTGGGAAGTGGTAACGCGCCGCAAACCCTCCGACACAGTGCTCGAATATGCCCAGTATGTCGGCATGGCCTTCCTGCTTGCCCTCCTGCTCTATGCCAACGGCATGGACCTGATAAGAGCTCTCTTCTGATCAATCATACTTTCAATCACTGAATATCGTAATGTCACTTCCCGTTATAAAGCTGAAACGCGGCAAAGAAGAATCACTGCTGAGATTTCACCCGTGGGTGTTTTCAGGCGCAATAGCCTCTCTCCCTTCCGACCTTGAGGAAGGAGCTGTTGTAAACGTCATCTCGGCCGACGGCACACCCCTCGGCACTGGCCACTATCAGATAGGCTCGATAGCCGTGAGAATGCTCACCTCCGATCCCGACGAAAATATTGACGAGCAATTTTTTGCCAAACGTCTTAGAGCGGCTCTCGACCTGCGCAAAACCCTCGGACTCTCGGGCGAAAACAACAATGCCTTCCGTCTGGTGCATGGCGAAGGTGACTTCCTGCCGGGACTGGTTGTTGACATCTACGGCTCTACCGCCGTGGTTCAGGCCCATTCGCCCGGTATGCACTTTGCCCGCAACATCATAGCCCGTGAGCTGACCCGGCTCGAGGGCGCTGGTGTGACCAACGTGTATTACAAATCTGAAACCACCCTCCCCTACAAGGCACGCCTCGACCACGACAACTGCTATCTGATAGGAGAATATCAGGGCAACATAGCGATCGAGAACGGTCTGAAATTTCATATCGACTGGCTCAAGGGTCAGAAAACCGGCTTTTTTGTTGACCAGCGCGACAACCGCGAGCTGCTCAGAGCTTTCAGCCGCAACCGCAGGGTGCTCAACATGTTCTGCTACACCGGCGGCTTCTCGGTCTATGCCCTGAGTGGAGGTGCCATAAGCGTTGACTCGGTCGACTCATCAGCCAAGGCGGTATCGCTCACCGACGCCAACGTGGCCATCAACTTCACGCCTGAAGATGCCGCCGCACGCCACAAGAGCCATGCCGAGGATGCATTTAAGTTTCTCACCGCCATGCAGCCGGGCGAATATGACCTCATAGTGCTCGACCCTCCGGCTTTCGCCAAACACCGCAGCGCCCTCCCCAACGCGCTCAGAGGCTATCAGCGCATCAATGCCGCAGCCATGGCCAAGATAGCTCCCGGAGGAATACTCTTCACCTTCAGCTGTTCGCAGGCCGTGAGCAAGGAACAGTTCCGTCTGGCCGTGTTTACCGCCGCAGCCCGCACGCGCCGCAAAGTGAGGATACTCCATCAGCTCACTCAACCCGCCGACCATCCCGTAAACATCTACCACCCCGAAGGGGAATATCTCAAAGGATTAATCTTATATATCGAATAAACCAATGATGAAATCACTTACCGCCGGGGCTGTGGCCCTGACATTATCAGCAACCGTAATGAGCTGCTCAGACAAGACCGAAGAAAAGCCTTTCGACTACACCGTCGACCGCTTTGCCGACATCGAGGTGCTTCGCTACCAGGTGCACGGATTCGAAGATCTTACCCTCAACCAGAAACTCCTTATCTACTATCTCACCGAAGCCGCCATCACCGGCCGCGATATGCTGTGGGATCAGAACGGCAAATATAACCTTGCCCTCAGAAATCTGCTCGAGGATATCTACACCAACTATAACGGTGACAAAAACGACGAAAACTGGAAAGGCTTTGAGACCTATATGAAGCAGGTATGGTTTGCCAACGGCATCCATCACCACTATTCAATGGACAAGTTCACTCCCGCTTTCAGCCGCGAATGGATGGAGGCTCAGATCGCCAACCTCAAAGACGCTCCCTCGGCCGAGGAGGTTTCAACACTTCTCACCGTGGTGTTCGATCCTCAGTTCATGGCCAAACGCGTCAATCAGGCTGAAGGAGCCGACCTCATCCTGACCTCGGCCAACAACCTATATGAAGGTGTGACACAGAAAGAGGTAGAGGACTACTATAACGCCCTCAAAGACACCACCGACCTCACACCCGTGAGCTGGGGCCTCAACACCCGTGTCACAAAAGATGAAAACGGCAATATCGTGGAGCAGGTCTACAAAGTGGGCGGCCTCTATTCAAACGCCATCACCCGCATTGTTGAGCTTCTCAACAAAGCTTCCGAATATGCCGAAAACGACGCCCAGCGTGATGTAATTGCCAAGCTCGTTGATTTCTACACCACCGGTTCGCTCAAAGCATTCGATGACTACAGCATCGCGTGGGCTGACGAAACCTCCTCTCAGGTTGACTTCATCAACGGATTTATAGAGAGCTACGGCGACCCCCTCGGCATGACCGGCGCCTATGAATCAATCGTAAACTTCAAGGATATTCCCGCCTCTCAGCGCACTGAGACCATCAGCGGCAACGCCCAGTGGTTTGAAGACAATTCGCCCGTTGACAAACGCTTCAAGAAAGAAAACGTGAAAGGTGTGACCGCCAAAGTGATCACCGCCGCCATTCTTGCCGGCGACGCATATCCCGCTACCCCGATCGGTATCAACCTTCCCAACGCCAACTGGATCCGCGCAGCCCACGGCTCGAAATCGGTAACCATCGAGAATATCACCAAAGCCTATGATGAGGCTTCACACGGCAACGGCTTCAATGAGGAATTCGTAATCGACGAGCCCACCCGCGAGCTTCTTGAAAACTACCTCTTTGTCACCGACAACCTCCACACCGACCTCCACGAATGTCTCGGTCATGCCTCAGGCCGTCTTTTGCCCGGCGTTGACCCCGATGCCCTCAAAGCCCACGGCTCGACTCTCGAAGAAGCTCGCGCCGACCTCTTCGCCCTCTACTATCTCGCCGATCCCAAACTGCTTGAACTCGGTCTGCTCGACAATCCCGACGCCTACAAAGCCGAATACTACAAATATATTCTCAACGGCCTCATGACCCAGCTCATGCGCATAGAATATGGCAAGGATGTCGAAGAAGCTCACATGCGCAACCGCAAGCTCATCAGCGAATGGGTTTATGAAAAAGGCAAACCTGAAAACGTGATCGAATATGTGGTGCGCGACGGCAAAACATATATTCAGATCAACGACTACAACCGCCTGCGCGAACTCTTCGGCGAACTGCTCGGCGAAATCCAGCGCATCAAGAGCGAAGGTGACTATGCTGCCGGCGCTGCTCTCGTTGAGAAATATGCCGTGAAAGTCGATCCCAAAATTCACAAAGAAGTGCTCGACCGTTACAGCACCCTCAACATCGCTCCCTATCGCGGCTTTGTAAATCCCGTTTACACTCTCGTTAAAGACAACGACGGCAACATCACCGATGTAACCGTTTCATTCAACGAGGATTATGTCGAGCAGATGCTCCGCTATTCAAAGCAATACAACACCCTTTCGAAATAAGCCTCCAAGACAGGTTAATTTATTTTAACAATTTCAGTGTAAAATCGTAAGCAAGCGTAACATTCTAAACATCAACATATTCACTCATCGCGATAAAAGAATATGCTTTAAAAAGATGTTACACAACATAAGAATTGTTATGGTTTAATATGCAAATTACCCCTATCTTTGTACCAGAAACCTAAAGCAATCTTTTTTACCTTAGAAATTGTACCTATTGGAAACTCATAAAAAGAGACGCTGCGATGGCGTCTCTTTTTATATTTTATTGCATGAGGGTTTCTTCCCCCGAGCTAAAGATTATCTATAATGTTTTGTTGTCGGCACAATTATTCTCACCGTTAATTTATATTTTCGGTGATGAGATAGGCCGGCAGGCTTCCATATTGAGCCGCCTTGCGGGCATATTCGGCAGCTTTGGTCGTGTTGACTTCGGTGCCCTTGCCGTCGCGGTAGATTTCAGCGAGGCGTTCATTAACCAGAGCCAGCAGATTGGCAGGCAGCTTGCCGTTGCGGGCTATCGGCTCATAGTAGTGAATCACTTGCTTGTAGTTCTGATTGAGGAAATCGCCGTTATAGTTCATGCTTCCGAGATAGAAGCGTGCCCAGTCATCACCCTGCTCGGCAGCGAGCTCACGATCCTTGAGACTCGGAAGAAATCCCTCCCTATAGATCTGTTCATTCTGAATTTTCTTGCCCGACTGCACTTTCCTAATCCACTGCAGCGCTTCCTTTGCCTTGTTTGCGGTCTCGCTTTCGCCGCGAAATTCGTTGCGCTCAGGCAGATAAAGAATGGTGCGGGCGGCATCATCGCCGAGATCTCCCGCTATATAAAGCCAAAAGAATGAATCGGGATAACTTATTTTTCCGGCAGCACTCGCACGGAGATTAAACCCGTAGAGCGCCATTCCGCGCGGATAGCCTTTGAGAGCTGACTGACGATAGTTTTCACGGGCACGGGCCGGATCTTCATTCACCCCCTTGCCTTCGATATACATACCTCCCAGAGCGGCATAGCCGATACCCAGATTCATCGGACTACAGGCATCAAAATAGCTTTTGGCCGTTTTATAATCATTATGGTTGAAATTATACAGACCGAGGTAGCAATTGGCGTCATTATATCCCACCTTTGCCGACGACTCCAGAAGCTTGACACCCTCCGAGGCTTTGGCGGCATATTCGGGCGAGAAAGCATAAAGCACTCCGAGTTCCATAGCGGCACGCGGGCTCTTATCAGCTACCAATTGGAGGCAGCGTTCTGCCAACGGTCTGCTCCACACCTTATGATATAAAGCGAGGTTAACCACACTGTCGGCTGAAATCTTGCCATCGGCATATTGCTGACTTATAGATTTATATACAGCATCTGTCTTGTCAGTTTTGGCTGCTGCGCTCTGTGCGCTCCTATTGCCGCCACGGGTAAAATCAGAGATATTGCGACGACCCGAAGCGGAAACCGAACCGACAACTAACAGAAAGGAAATAAGCAGGAAAAGTTTTTTCATAGTGATGAACGAATTAAATGTTTCTTTTTCAACAAAATGACACATCACATTGTTCTCCCATCCGCTACAAAAAAAGACATATCCGCCCACTATGCCTCATCTTCTGCCCCATATTCGACAAATTAAGAAAAATCAACGGATTGTCAGCATATATCCGATACCTCGTTGATTGAGCAAAGTTATAGAAGAATCGTATCGCAAATAGTTGCGAAGTTTATGAATGAACCCGTGAAGTGAATTTCGACTATATGGGTCATCACGTTGCCAGATAAGTTGCATCATTGCCGAAGCTTCAACTGTGTGACCCACATTTATAATAAGTTCTTTTAAAAGCTTTGCTTCTATTAACGATAATTCAATCTTTTCTTTATCCGGAAGTGAGAGTATCTGTGTTGCCATGTCAAAACTATATTTCCCTATTTTAAAACAATTTACTTCCTCTTTTACATTTCGGCGAAGCAAAGCCTTGATGCGAACTATCAATTCAAGCATCCTGAACGGTTTTTTTAGATAGTCATTGCCGCCAAGCTCAAA
>JAIDXU010000311.1 GCA_029058455.1 Paramuribaculum sp. | reverse complement strand
CCACCCGCCACCTCACCATCAAATCGCCCTACGGCACATTTGAATACTGACCCCCATTCTCCCTCTCACCTCTTCCCTCTCACCTCTGACATATATCTCTCCACTCCTTTATCTACACAGCTATGACTCACAGATTTTTCCTCAACTCAATAATATTGCCGGCGATAGTGATGCTATCGGCTCTGCTGACGGCGTGTGGCTCAGGAGAAAGCTCTCCCGACACCACCGCCTCGCAGGGAGCGCCGGTTGAACACCGGTTGCCCGACACACTCCGCGTGGCCACAATCTACGGTCCCGGATCCTACTTCCTATATCGCGGGGAGAAACTGGGTTATGATTATGAGCTTGTGAAACGTCTCTGCGACGACAAGCGCATGACCCTCGACCTCACTGTGGCCCAGTCGCTCAACGACGCTCTCGCAATGCTCGACAGCGGCAAAGTTGACCTCGTGGCCTGCGACCTCCCCATCAACTCCGAAACCAAACGCCGATTCATACCCGCAGGTTTCGAAAACCTCACCGAGCAGGTGTTGGTTCAGAACACCTCGCGCCCGATAACCGACATCGAAATGTTGCGAGGCAAGAGGGTGACGGTGGAACGTGACTCAAAACACCACATCTTTCTCGACTCGCTCAACCGCCGGCTCGGAGGCGAAATTATCATCAACACCGTTTCGCCCGATTCTCTCCCCGCCTCCAACCTCGTAGAGATGGTTGAAAGCGGAGAAATCGATTTTACCATCATCGACAGCGACCTCGCGGCCATCAACCGCACCTTTACCCCCGACATAGACATCTCCCTGTCGCTCGGTTCGCCGAGCCGCTCGGCTTGGGGAGTGGCGCCCGACAATAAATGGCTGGCCGACAGCATAGACTCATGGGCTCACTCCATACGCCCCCGTCAGGAACAGGCTCTGCTTGTGCAGCGCTACTATCAGCGAGCCTTGCGCGATCCGCAGAGCGACCCTCTGTCGCGCGCCAAATCACGCACTCTCTCTCCCTATGACGACCTCTTCCGCAAATATGCCAAGGAAATCGACTGGGACTGGCGTCTGCTCGCGGCTCAGGCCTATACCGAGTCAAACTATCGCCCCACGGCAGTGTCGTGGGCCGGTGCGCGCGGACTCATGCAGATAATGCCCTCGACCGGTCGCGGCTACGGTGTCAACCCCCGTCAGCTCGCCGACCCCGAAACCTCGGTCAAAACCGCAGTCAAAGTGATAGCCGACCTCGACAAATGGCTCACCGACAAGATTCCCGACCGGGCCGAGCGTCAGAAATTTATCCTCGCGGCCTATAACGGTGGCGTGGCTCACATCTACGACGCCATAGCCCTCGCTGAGAAATATGGCATGGACCCCTCGAAATGGAACAACAACGTCGAAAAAGCTATACTCATGAAGTCAAACCGCCGTTATTATAAAGACCCGGTGGTGAAATACGGCTACTCGCGCGGCAGCGAGACCCACAACTATGTGCGCCGCATTTATGACTATTATGAGAAAGCCAAACGCAAGGTTCCCGCATAACTTCGCTTCCATAGCCCGCTAAAGTCAATATTTTCAACTATTTATTTATATCAACCTCATGAAGAAAAAAATTCTCAACGTGGCCGTCATAACCCTGCTTTGCGGCTCCATGCTCCCCCTCTCCTCATGTATCGGTTCATTCTCGCTCACCAACAAGCTTCTGTCGTGGAACCGTCAGGTCGACAACAAGTTTGTCAACGAGCTGGTGTTTTTCGCCTTCTGGATTCTCCCCGTCTATGAGGTAGCCGGCGCAGCCGACCTCCTTGTGCTCAACTCCATCGAATTCTGGAGCGGCAGCAACCCCATGGAAGCCTCGGCCAAGACAGTCGAAGGCTCTGACGGCTCACGCTATCTCGTTGAGAGCGACGCCGACGGTTATACCATCACCTCCGAGACCGACGGCTCGGTGGTGCGCCTCGATTTCCGCAGCGACGACCGCGCATGGGACATCACTCTCCCCTCGGGCGAAAGCCACCGTCTCATGACCTTTGTCGACGACACTCATGTGTCGCTCCCCGGCTGCGACAGCGTAGAGCTCTCGGGCGAAGGCGTGGCCGCCTACCGCAAGCTCGCCACCTCGACCTGCTGGGCTAACGCCGATTGAACTTTCTATTCCACATAACCACAGGAGCGCACCTTAGCGGGTGCGCTCCTGTGGCTTATAGGGCGTTTTCGGAGGATGCACCGGGGGTACATTCCTACGGGCGGGGCTAAATCTCTTAGTTAGAGTTACTTATAC
>JAIDXU010000310.1 GCA_029058455.1 Paramuribaculum sp. | reverse complement strand
CTTTATGGGAGCAGCCATCATGTGGCCGTCACGCAAAGCCAAGCAGTCTGAAACCAATACCACTTCCACTCAGTCATGAATTCATTTGAAGCCCTGATAATGGGCATTGTGCAGGGACTCACCGAATATCTCCCTGTAAGTTCGAGCGGTCACCTCGAGATTTCGCGCTCACTGCTCGGTCTTGACCTTTCGGGCGCCGAGGCTCTTGACTTCGACCTGGCTCTCCATATCGCCACCGTGTTGAGCACCATCACCGTGCTTCGAAGTGAATTCATGCCGCTGTGCCGCTCGTTTTTCACACTCAAAAACGACGCCAATACCTCCTATGTGCTGAAACTCATCGTGTCGGCCATTCCTGTCGGCATAGTTGGTCTCTGCTTCAAGGATCATATCGAGGCACTGTTTGGCGGAAGTCTGTTTAATGTGGGTATCTGTCTTATTGTCACAGCCCTGCTGCTAAGCTTCGCCTATTTCTGCCGCACCCGTGAAGCTATCGCCACCCGTCGCCCGGGACGCGACATAACATGGGTCGACGCAATTGTCATAGGTCTGAGCCAGGCCGTGGCAGTGCTTCCGGGACTCAGCCGCTCGGGCACCACCATCGCCACCGGCATATTGCTCGGTGACAATCGCGACAAAGTGGCCAAATTCAGCTTCTTTATGGTTATTATCCCGATTCTCGGCGAAGGTCTGCTCGACGTCATGAAGATGATCGGCTCGGCTGACTATTCGGGATCGGTCGGCGCTCTCCCCCTCGCCATAGGATTCGTTACCAGCTATCTCGTAGGCTGCGCCGCTTGCCGCTGGATGCTCGACATCGTTAAGAAAGGCAAGCTCGTTTGGTTTGCTCTCTACTGTGTGATAGTAGGCCTTGTGTGTATCTTCGCCTGAATATGAGAGACTATATCAAAGGGGAAATACTCGGCGTAAAAAAACCCAAAGGGTGGACTTCGTTTAACGTAGTGGCACGCCTGCGCAATGTTCTCACCCGTCGCCTCTCGGTCAAGAGACTCAAGGTGGGCCACGCCGGCACTCTCGACCCCCTTGCTTCGGGCGTGATGATTGTCACCACCGGCCGCTCTACCAAGCTGATCGACGCCCTTCAGAGCGGTGTAAAAGAATATATAGCCGACATTGCTCTCGGAGCCACAACCCCCTCGTTTGACCTCGAAACCCCTATCGACGCCACCTATCCCACAGCCCACATAACCCGCGAGCTTGTTGAGGAAACCCTGAGCCGCTTTGTTGGCAGAATCGAACAGGTGCCCCCGGTGTTTTCAGCGGTCAAAATCGACGGACGACGGGCCTATTCCTTCGCCCGCAAAGGCAAGGATGTGGAGCTCAAGCCCAAGATTCTTGAAATAAGCGAACTTGAGTTGCTCGACTTCTCACCCGAAAAAATCAGAGTGAGAGTGGTTTGCAGCAAAGGCACTTATATCCGCGCCCTCGCCCGCGACATAGGAGAAGCCCTTAACTCGGGCGCACATCTCACCGACCTGTTACGCACCCGCGTAGGTGATTACACCCTTGAACGTTGCATGACCGTTGATGAAGCTGTCGACCTCATAGCCAATGGCGAGACCGCCCCTGTGCCTGACGACTACCCCCACAAGCGCGTCAAATCGGCCTCCCCTCCCTCAACCGACGATTGAATAAAACTTATTTATCCCTCAACCGATACTCCGATTTACAATCCATAAGAATGAAACTTTCACAATTTAAATTCAAACTCCCCGAGGATCTTATTGCACAATATCCGTCTGACGAACGCGACGGCTGCCGTCTGATGGTGGTAAACCGCAAAACCGGACAGATCGAACATAAAATATTCCGCGACCTGCTTCAATATTTCGACGACGGAGACCTGATGGTGTTTAACAACACCCGTGTTTTCCCCGCCCGTCTCAACGGCAACAAAGAGCGCACCGGCGCCAGAATCGAAGTATTTTTGCTGCGCGAGCTCAATGCCGAAAACCGTCTCTGGGATGTGCTTGTAGAACCGGCCCGCAAAATCCGCATAGGCAACAAGCTCTATTTCGGTGAAGATGATTCACTTGTGGCCGAGGTGATCGACAACACAACCTCACGAGGCCGCACTCTCCGTTTCCTCTATGACGGCTCGGCCGAGGAATTTAAGAAAGCTCTTTATGAGTTGGGCGAGACTCCCCTGCCACTCTATATCAAGCGCCCCGCCGAAGATGAGGATGCCGAGCGCTATCAGACAATTTTCGCCACCGAAGAGGGCGCTGTGGTTGCTCCCGCCGCCGGCGCACACTTCAGCCGCGAGCTCCTCAAACGCCTTGAAATCAAAGGCGTGAAAGAAGCGTTCCTGACTGTTCACAGCGGTCTCGGCAACTTCCGTGAAATCGACGTTGAAGATCTGACCAAACACCGCATGGATTCAGAGCAGATGGAAATCACACCCCAGCTCGTTGAGACCGTCAACTCTACCAAAGATGCCGGCCACAGAGTTTGTGCCGTGGGCACATCGGTGCTTCGCGCACTCGCCACAGCCGTGAGCATGGGAGGTCACATCAAGTCCTACACCGGCTGGACCAACAAATTTATCTTCCCCCCCTACGAATTTACAGTTACCGACGCCTTCATCACCAACTTCCACATGCCCTACTCCACAATGCTGATGATGACCTGCGCTTTCGGCGGCTACGACCTTGTGATGAACGCCTATCACGAGGCCATCAAAGAGCAATATAAGTTTGGAGCCTACGGCGACGCAATGCTGCTGATTTAATGGCTTCAAGCGCTTTCCTCACCATCAAGGCTCCATCCGAAGCCTCGATGCGTGAAAAAATGAGCAAATTCATAGCCTTCGCCTTCCCGGTCACCACGGCCGAGGAGGCGAAAGCCAAAGTGGCCGAAGTGGCCAACCGCTATCACGACGCCCGGCATGTGTGCTGGGCCTACCGCCTCGGAGCCGACGGCTCGGAAACTATGGCCAACGACAACGGCGAGCCATCGGGCACCGCCGGGCGACCGATTCTCGGCGCTATACGCTCTGCCGAGCTATCGAATATTGTTATTGCTGTGGTGAGATATTTCGGAGGCATAAAGCTCGGCACCTCAGGCCTCATAACCGCCTATAAGGAAGCCGCCTCACTCGCTATTCAGGCTGCCGAAATTATCGAAGACTGCGAGCTATCACAGCTCTCATTCACCTTCCCCTATCAGGCTGTCAACAGCGTGATGAAAATCACCAAAAGCGATCCCGACATCACTGTTCTGTCGACAGACTTCAACAACACCTGTTCTCTGACCCTTTCCATACGCACAGACCGTCTCGACGACCTTTGCCGGCGCCTCTCCGACATCTCAGGCGTCTCCCTCCCCAACCTCTAACCTCGATAAACACATGAGCAAACTCATTAAAACCGATGCCGAATACTCCCGGTGGATACAGGAGTTAAAAGAACGATACAGGCTCAGTCAAATTAAAGCAGTCGCACAAGTCAACCAAGAGATGCTGCACTTCTATTGGTCGATTGGTCGTGATATTGTGGCGCGAGATGCGGAAAATATTTATGGAAGTGGATTCTATAAAAATCTCAGTCAGGATCTAAAAAATGCCATACCCGGCTCGAACGGATTTT
>JAIDXU010000309.1 GCA_029058455.1 Paramuribaculum sp. | reverse complement strand
GTTGAGACACCTTCATCTGTTTCTGAAGAAAAGGTATCACCTTCAAATGTGGCCCAGGTGCTCGTCAGCCCCGAAGGTAAAGTGTTTATAAGCATTACCGGTGAAGCTGACCCCGATGCCGGACCCGGCGATGGAGCCTGGGGTTCCGAGAATATCCGCAAGGAAATTCTTGTTGCCGCAGTCAACGAATATAACCGTCTCCATCCTTCAAAGAAAGTAGCAATTACCGAGAAAGATGCGGAAGTATTTTCCAAAATCGGAACTTTCGGTGTACCATTCCAGGCACTCCCCGAGTTCCTCCGCAAGTCACAAACAGAGCAAGATAAGATTATAAGCGACATGTCGCGTAAAGACGTCGGAATACCCATCGACGGCAATACTAATCTTGACACTCCCAACGAATTTCAGATCTGGATGCGTGCCATCTACTCTTCACAGAATGAAAACCTCACCGCTCTCATGAAGAAAGGCGAAGGTATCACAGTGAAGGCAGGCAAGGATACTCCCTATTCTATCATGCACCCCGTGCTTGATAACCTCCAGACCCTGAAAATGAACAAGTTCCAGCTTATGACTGCACTTAAATCCGAAAACGATTAATCATGGCACAGATAGAACAATCAGATAAAGGCGGCAAAAAGAAAAAAGGCGCCCAGAAGAAGATGTCCATCCATGTCGACTTCACCCCGATGGTTGACATGAACATGCTTCTCATCACGTTCTTCATGCTCTGTACCACCATGATTAAGAGTCAGACCCTCTCGATCGCTCTCCCTACTAACGAGAAGGTTGAACAGCAGGACATGAACAAAGCTAAAGAGTCGGAAGCTATCACTCTCATTGTTGACACCGATCGTAACGAAGACGGTACCATCAAGAGAGACGCCGATGGCAACCCCCTGAACATCGTTTATTACTATGAGGGCAAACCTCAGGTTATCGACGAAAATCAGGACTCTATTTTCGAAGACTCCAACCTGCAGCGTGAATTCTTCCGCGGCAACGAAGGTGGTGTGCAGCAGGGCATCCGTGCCATTCTCCACAACCGCAACAAGCAGGTGCTTGCTAAAATCGCTGTGCTCAAGCAGGATTGGAAAGACAGAAAGTTCTCACCCAACAAGGATAAGAACGACTCAATCTATCAGGCCGAGGCTAAGAAGATCAGAAATGACTCCACTCTTACCCGCCCTGTTGTGATTATCAAAGCCACTCCCGAAGCCTCCTGGACATCGGTTATCGGTGCTCTCGACGAGATGCAGATCAACCAGATCTCACGCTATCAGATCGACAACATCAACAAAACCGACGAAGGTATGATCGATGCTTACAAACGCAAACATGGCCTTAACTAATAGATGACAGATATATATTAACCCCTAATTCAGCAAAGAAATGGCAAAAGATGTAGATCTTTCATCAAAAGAATGGACCGATATAGTCTTTGAAGGTAAAAACAAAGAATATGGTGCATATGTGCTCCGTCAGGGTTCTCCCTCACGTCACAACAAGGCTATGATTGTAATCATCCTCGTTATCGCTATCGTGGCCATCCTCGCAGTAGTTGTCAACACCGTTATTCAGAAAGCTGAAGAGCGTCCTGAAGATGAAGGCGAACAGGTACTCGTTGAGATGAACATGGCCGAAGAAGCCGAGGAGACTCCCGAAGAGGAACCCCAGAAGTTTGAAGAGCAGGAACTCGAGCAGGTTCTGCAGGACGACCTTCTCAATACTCAGAAAGTAACCGAGGTTGCTATCGTTGAAGACGACCAGGTTGACGAGGAAATCAAGTCACAGGACGAAATCAAGGAAGACGATCGTGCTCTCGGTCAGGTTAACGAAGACCGTGGTGTTGACGATATCATCAACGCTCAGACTCACACCGAAGTCGTTGTGGTTGAGGAAAAGAAACCCGAACCCGCTCCCGACAAAGTGTTCGACGCAGTAGAAGAGCCCCCGCAATTCCCCGGCGGTGAAAAAGCACTTCTCAAATATGTTGCTGACAACCTTCGCTATCCTCAGCTCGCTATTGAGAACAACATTTCGGGCCGCGTAGTAGTGCAGTTCGTTGTTACCAAAAACGGCTCTATCGGTGAAGTGAAAGTCGTGCGTTCAATCGACCCCGACCTCGACAAAGAGGCTATACGCGTGGTAAAGTCACTTCCCAAGTTCCAGCCCGGACGTCAGAACGGTCACGCTGTTAACGTTTGGTATACACTTCCTGTAAGATTCCAGCTTTCAGGCAGCTAATTCCAAATTCTGAAACATACTCTTTAAAAGGAAGCGAGATTCTCCGGAGTCTCGCTTCTTTTTTGTCTTAATAGGAGCAATAATCGAAAAATTTGAGGATATGAGGGGAATTGATTAATTTTGCAGCTGATATGCAATTTACACTTCAAGCTACAGCTCCCGGCTCAAACGCCCGCGCCGGCATCATCACCACCGACCACGGCGAGATTCCTACCCCGATATTCATGCCGGTAGGCACCCTCGGCTCGGTCAAGGGTGTGCATCAGCATGAACTTGCCGATGATATCGACGCCAAAATCATACTTGGCAATACCTACCACCTATATCTGCGCCCCGGCATGGAGATAATATCCAAAGCCGGAGGTCTGCACAAATTCAACGGATGGACACGCCCGCTGCTCACCGACAGCGGCGGCTTTCAGGTTTTTTCGCTCTCCGACAACCGTAAACTCACCGAGGAGGGTGCGAAATTCCGCTCGCATATCGACGGCTCGTCGCATATCTTCACTCCTGAAAATGTAGTGGATATTCAGCGTATAATTGGCTCTGACATAATGATGGCCCTTGATGAATGTCCTCCCGGCGAGGCCGAATACTCCTACGCCAAAAAAAGTCTCGGTCTCACCCAGCGATGGCTTGAAAGAGGTTGGAAACATTTTAACTCCACCTCTCCCCTCTATGGACATTCGCAGGCTTTCTTCCCCATTGTGCAGGGATGCAAGTATCCTGACCTGCGTCGTGATGCCGCCCGCCATGTGGCAGACCTCGGAGCCGAAGGCAATGCCATCGGCGGCCTTGCTGTGGGCGAGCCTACCGAGGTAATGTATGAGATGATCGAGGTCGTCAACGAGATTCTACCTACCGACAAGCCCCGCTATCTTATGGGGGTAGGCACTCCCGCCAACATTCTCGAAGCCATTGACCGCGGCGTTGATATGATGGACTGCGTAATGCCCACCCGCAACGGCCGCAACGGTATGCTCTTCACCCCCGACGGCATAATGAACATGCGAAACCGCAAATGGGCAGATGATTTCTCCCCTATTCAGGCCGACGGTCCGAGCTATGTTGACCGATTCTATTCCAAAGCCTACCTGCGCCACCTCTTTATAGCTCAGGAATTGCTCGCCCTCCAGATTGCCTCCATTCACAATCTCGCTTTCTATCTCTGGCTCGTAAGAGAGGCGCGCCGTCACATAATCGAGGGCGACTTCGCGCAATGGAAACCGGCGATGGTTGAACGTGTAACACGCCGTCTGTAACTCTCCCCTCCCCATTCCCGGTATGCAAATGATGAAATTTCCGTTCAGAAAATCAAAGAAATCTGTCGACAGCCGCGACACAACGGCTACCGATATAACGG
>JAIDXU010000308.1 GCA_029058455.1 Paramuribaculum sp. | reverse complement strand
CCACAACCAAAAGTCCCCGGCGGTAGCCTTCGATGTGAATTCTCGGTATATAGGGCTTGTCAACATAACCGGTAAAGGCGGCCTTACCGTCGGTCACTATTGCCGAATCGACTTTGGCTTCTGAATCAAAGTCGGTAAGATAGGCCATCTTTCCGTTGTCGGCCTGAGAAACGGGGAGAATAACGGTGAAATTAGGCTCTCGGGAGTCGGATTTCGGCGAGCTGCATGAGGCGACTGCAAGAAGAGCAAGCAGCGATGCGGCTATGGTTTTGAGATTCATGGCGTGGAGGGGAAATTAATTGTCGGAGTCAAAATCTATTATGGGGCTGTCGTCGTCAAGATCATCATCGAAATCATCTTCAAAATCCCAGCCCATGTTGTCGCCGAAATAAGCCTCTTCGGTAAATTTCGACAGCTCGCGCCCTTCGCGCTTTGTGGGGCGGCCGAGACCTTTGCGACGGTTCACGAAGCCTGAGATCTTAACAACTTCAAGCAACTCGAGCTCTGAGGCGGGAGTGATGTTTTTAAGATATTCCGGCACGAGTTTGGCTCCGAGACGGTTTTCGGTCACGGCCAGAACTTCAAACCAGTAGGTCACCGGCGGCTTTCTCACTTTAACGATGTCGCCCGGCTTGACGGTGCGCGATGGCTTGACAGTGACGTCGTTGACGGTGATTCTGCCTTTTTTTACGGCTTCGGTGGCTATGGTGCGGGTCTTGTAGATGCGTGTGGCCCACAGCCACTTGTCGATTCTTACTTCGCTTTTCATGATGAGGGAGAGAATTATTTGTTGTTGTAGTTGCACATGGCGCGCGATATGCCTTCGAGCACCTCCGAGCGCACTGCGTCGGCGGCTACTCCGAGCCTTACGCCAAGTCGCTGGCGCTCGTCAAGATTAAATCGCCCCAATACATAGTCAACCTGACATCCGCGGGGAAAATCGTTTCCTATGCCGAACCTCAGCCGGGGATAAGCGTCGGTGCCGAGAGTCGACGCTATGTGTTTCAATCCGTTGTGGCCGGCATCCGAGCCCCGTTCCTTCAGGCGGATTGCTCCGAAAGGGAGCGCTAAATCGTCAACTATCACGAGCAGATTGTTGACGGTGATTTTTTCTTTATCCATCCAGTATCTCACGGCGTTGCCCGACAGATTCATGAAAGTGGAGGGCTTGAGAAGCGTAACTTCCTGATTCTTGATGCGGAAGCTGCACACGTCGCCATAGCGCGCGGTGGTCCATGTCGCGCCGGCATCGTCGGCCAGACGGTCAGCTACCATAAAGCCGATGTTATGGCGTGTGGCGGCATATTCGTCGCCGGGGTTGCCGAGCCCCACGATAAGATGTTTCATAGTTGTTTAAATAAGAAGAATTGGCACTGCCCGTGGATATGAAGTCGGGAAGTGCCAATCCTTGGATTGTCGTTTTTAGTTCAGGCTATGCCGGCTAAAAGATTACTTGCCGGCTGCGGCTGCAGCAGCGGCGCCACGGGCGGCACGGGTGAGCTGAACAGCACATACCACAGCGTTTTTGGCATTTACGAGCTCGAGACCTTCGAAGTTGAGTTCTCCAACCTGAAGAGTTTTGCCGAGGCCGAGGTTGTCGACGTTGATCACGAGACGCTCGGGAATTGCAGTATAGGGGGCGCGAACTTTGAGCTTCTTCATAGAGAGGCTGAGCTTACCACCGGCTTTAACACCTTCGGCGTGACCTTCGAGGCTTACGGGCACTTCGATTACAACGGGCTTGGTGTCGTTTACTTCAAGAAGATCCATGTGGAGGATGTTATCCTTAACGGGGTGGAACTGGATGTCCTTGAGCACGGCCATACGTTTTTTGCCGTTAACTTCGAGCTCGATGGCAAAAATATCGGGAGTATAGACGAGCTTGCGCACAGCCTCGTTGGTAACGGTGAGGTCGGTGGTGATGAGACCCTTCTTGGCATCTTCGTCGATGGTTACGATTTTTTCGCCGGGAGCGAGGGTGCCGGTGTAGGGGAGGTCGATGATTTCACCGCCGTTGAGCACCACGGGGATCTTGCCTTCGGCGCGGAGGGCCTTGGCTGCCTTCTTGCCGAGGTTTGTGCGGGGCTCGGCGCTAAGCTGAAACTTTTTCATTTCGGTTTAAGTTGATTTGTTGGTTGTGTTACTAAAAAATAAGCTTTCTTATTTTCCCATCACACTTTTGTGCACATTATGTTGAGTTCTAACTGTTTGAGTCGCGGCTCAACGC